>JBAXDX010000078.1:0-13770 GCA_037140715.1 Ignavibacteria bacterium | reverse complement strand
GCATATCGTCCCTCTAACGAGACAATCAATATTTTACTATAAAATTTGCAACTATTCTATATACTAATTTGTTGCTATGAGATGCTCTTTCATACTTTGCTTCACCAAGGAAAGATAGTCTTTCCCTTACAAGGCTTAGAATATCACCTATTGGGCCGGAACTAATTTGTACAAGATCAATATCTTCAGAATATCGAGGCTGAGGCTCAAAATATAATTTATGAAGCGCGGTTCCACCACGGAAGGCAAGATGTTCTTTCAATAATGAGATCTTGCTCGACCAGGTAATTATTTTTCCAGGGCGACTTTTGACTCCAGGCAATTATATCAGATTTCGGAATCATTTAATGTTTCTTAATTAAAGTCGGTTTCTATTTTATGATTTTCTATGATCTTCCAAAAAGGATGGACAGGAAACCCTTCTTTTTTTGAATTAGTTTTCAATGGAACACGGAATATTTTTTTATCTTTAAGATAGGTTTTAATTACTGAAGATAATTCTTCTCTTTTTAGAACGCAGTCCAAGATATATCCTAAACGCTGTAGAACTGAGAAAGAAAAATCGTTCTGCAATACTGCCTTAAGTTTTTCAGATGACATTTCTTCGGACAGTTCATGAAGAACAGTTGATGCTCGATTTAAACCGCCGATCCAATTCTGAAATTCAACTAAATCAACAGCAGTCAATTCCGGGCCAGAAATATTGATGTAGCCGGTTTCAGTTTTTCTCTTCTCGATACCAAATTGCGGAGTGTTTGATTTTACTATGTAATTTATTTTTATACCTTCCGTGTTGGTTTGTCGAAGAGCTGGTTTGTTAATAAATACGTAAGATTCCATAGCTTGTTGATGAGAAGCGCCATGCAAAACTGATGCTGACAATAAACCTAAGTAATAGGATCTCCCTAAAGATTTGAATAGAGGATCAATGAATAGTTCCGGAGGTAAAACTTTACGATAATAATATTCCGGTGAAATTATTAAATAGAATCCCTTCATCAGAAATCTTACTTTGTTTTTTTTACTTAGCCGCTTAATGTTCATTTGCAAGGCATTACTAGAGTACTCTGGGAATGCTTTTTTAAGGTCATTCATCAAAAAGAAAAGCTTACCCTTAGCTTGAATCTCCGATAAATGGTTTTCTAAGTAATTATAAATTTTCTCCATTTTAGCATATTTACTGAGTTGTTATGTGCGAATATGGTCATATTGTAACCATATTTGCAACTATAAACTTAAAATAAATTAATTTTTCTGGTTGTTGTCCCTGCCTAAAACTCAATCTGAGGAGAAAATGAGCCTTAATACGATCATATTTATCTCGGATTTGCTCTTTGAAGAATCTCAATTTGTTTTCTAAGAATTATGTTTTCGAGTTTTAACTGAGCTTTGGTTCTGAAGGAATTCAGAAAGAATAATAACAGGGATTTAAGCATTGGGTACAACTATTTGTTAATTTATGCCCGGGAAAGAAAAGATATTTATTGTTAAACCAGAGACATTGATTAAATGGCATAAAGAAGGATTCAAAATTTATTGGAAGTGGAAGAGCAGACAGAAAGATGGACAACGCTAAGTATTTGAGAGCCGATAGATATAGCAATGACCAGGAGAAACTCTGTGATTTCACCAAAAATGCTGATTAGGACATTTTGTCATACATACCTGATGGGTTAAATCTTGATATTTCAGAAAAAATGAAGTAATATTCATATAGGGTAACTAAAAAATAATGTAAGTTGCCTGAGTATGTAAATTGTCTGATATATGCAGGCTGTTTTATACTAATTTATTAATTTAACACTTTTTTCAGAGGGAAAGGTAATGGATAATGCTAAATTAATTCTCGATGGGAAGGAATATCAGCTTCCCGTAAGAGTTGGCAGTAAGGGCGAAGTAGGAATTGATATTTCTACGCTAAGGGCACAATCAGGAGCAATTACAATTGATTCGGGATATGGCAATACCGGTTCATGTGAAAGCGCGATAACGTTTATTGACGGGGACAAGGGTATTTTGCAGTACCGTGGTTACCCAATCGAAGAACTTGCAAAAAAGAGCACTTTTGTAGAGGTCTCTTATCTTTTGATCTACGGGCATCTGCCTGCCGAAGAAGAACTGAAGAAGTTCTCTTATGACCTGACACATCACACTCTCTTAAGAGAAGATATGAAAAAATTTTACGAGGGCTATCCGCCAACAGCTCATCCGATGGGTGTACTTTGTTCTATGGTTGTATCTCTTTCAGCATATTACCCCGATTCTCCTGAAGAATTATATAATAACATTATCCGTCTGATGGCGAAACTAAAAACCATCGCGGCTTTTTCATATAAGAAATCTGTGGGTCAGCCATACGTTTATCCCCGCAATGATCTCAGTTTTACAGGAGATCTGTTACACATGATGTTCGCGGTGCCTTCGGAGGAATATAAGTTATCAAAGAACCTCGAAGAAGTTCTGGATCTGCTTCTGATTTTACATGCCGATCATGAGCAGAACTGCTCTACTTCTACAGTAAGGATGGTCGGTAGTAGCGAGGCTAATCTTTTTGCTACAATTGCTTCGGGTATCTGTGCATTATGGGGGAAATTACATGGCGGAGCCAATCAGCATGTTATTGAAATGCTCCAGCACATTCAGGCCGATGGAGGCGATTATAAGAAGTATATTAATCTTGCCAAGAATAAGAACTCAGGTTTTAAGCTAATGGGGTTTGGGCATAGAGTTTATAAGAATTTCGACCCAAGAGCTACAATTTTAAGAGAGTCCTGCGACAGGGTCTTAACAGAGCTGGGTATAAATGATCCGTTGCTTGATATTGCAAAAAACCTTGAAAGAATAGCGTTAGAGGACAGCTATTTTGTCGAAAGAAAACTTTATCCCAACGTTGACTTTTACAGTGGCATTATTTACCGTGCAATGGGTATCCCCACAGAGATGTTTACTGTAATGTTTGCTCTTGGAAGATTGCCGGGGTGGATTGCACAATGGAAGGAATTAAGAGAAGACCCTGCAATGCGCATTAACCGTCCGCGCCAGATTTATACCGGGCATACCCGGCGTTCGTATGTTCCTTTAAGCGAAAGGAAATAAGTTTTACTTTCCCAAATTGCCCGGATGAATTTAACTTTCATTCCGGGCTTTTTGTTAATATCTGTCTGCATAAAGAAATGATATAAAATAAGGGTTATTCCATTTCCAGCAGAAGTTCGCCCCTGACAACCATCTTACCCTGCTTTACATAAACAGCCTTGATTTTACCGCTTATCTGTGCAAGTATAATATTTTTCATCTTCATTGCCTCGAGCAAAAGCAACTTCTCGCCCCGCCTGATTTCCTGCCCTTTGCTGACAAATACTTCGAGAATAACTCCTGGGATTACAGCTGAAAGCTGCTTAGGATTAACCGGGACATATTTCTTCCGGTTAGCAAATTTTGTTGTAATTTGGGTTATATATAGAGTGTCATCTATTACTATTTTTTTTAATTCGCTGTTATTCATATTAAAATGGTGGTATCCCGTGTTTCTTGGCTGGACGCGTTTCTATTTTATTTTCCGAAACCTTAAGCGCGTGTATAATTGCGTTCCTGGTTTCGTATGGATCAATTACAGCATCAATATGACCGTTCGCAGCAGCCACGTATGGATTAGCAAATTTCTCGCTGTATTCCTGAACCTTAACTTTGCGCATTGCTTCGGGGTCTTTGGCGTTAGCTATTTCGCTTTTAAATATAATATTAGCTGCACCTTCAGGTCCCATAACAGCGATCTCTGCCGTTGGCCAGGCATAAACAAAATCTGCTCCCAGATGGCGTGAGCACATGGCGATATAACCACCGCCGTAAGCTTTGCGGAGTATGATAGTAATTTTAGGTACAGTAGCTTCGCTGTAAGAATAAAGCATTTTCGCTCCGTGGCGAATAACACCAGCATGTTCCTGATCGATACCAGGCAGGTAGCCAGGCAAATCGACAAGAGTAAGCAACGGAATATCGAATGCATCGCAGTAACGGATAAAGCGCGCCGCCTTATCAGATGAATCAACATCCAGAACTCCGGCCAGCACAAGTGGCTGGTTGCCGACAATACCAATTGTTTCACCATTAATTCTGGCAAAACCGATTACAATGTTAGAAGCCCAGCGTTCCTGGATTTCGAGGAAGTCGGAGTCATCGCAGACAGCTTTAATAACATCGCGGATATCGTAAGGCTTTGACGCTTCAGATGGAATAATGCGTTCGATATCGTATTCCGATTTAGGTGGCTTTGCCGGAAATGGAAGTGCCTTGCGTCTGTTATTCCATGGTATAAATAAAATAAGCTTTTTTATCTGCTCAAAGCATTCCTGTTCGCTTTCGGCATAGAAGTGCGCATTACCGGTAATTTCCGTCTGCACCTTTGCACCGCCTAAGTCTTCCATTGATATTTCTTCGCCAAGCACAGTTTTAATAACTTCAGGTCCTGTGATGAACATCTTGGAAATCTTATCAACTACAAATACAAAGTCAGTCAAAGCCGGCGAATAAACCGCGCCGCCTGCGCATGGACCGAGTATTACGGAAATCTGAGGAATAATACCCGATGCTAATGTATTGCGGTAGAAAATTTCGCCGTAACCGGCAAGCGAATTAACACCCTCCTGAATCCGTGCACCGCCTGAATCATTTATTCCGATAAGTGGCATACCCATCTTAACAGCATGATCCATAATTTTTGTAATTTTGCGGGCGTGCATTAGTCCCAGCGAACCGCCAGCAACCGTAAAATCCTGCGCAAAAATAGATACCGGATATCCGAAAACTGTGCCCGAACCGGTTACAACCCCGTCTGCCGGAAGTTGTTTTTTATCCATATCAAAATCTTTACACTTATGCTCGACAAACAAATCTGTTTCATGAAAACTGTCGGGATCAAGCAGAGATGTAATCCTTTCCCGGGCGGTAAGTTTACCCATAGCAGTTTGCTTTTGAATAGCTTTAACGCCGCCACCGGTACTTAGCTTTTCTTCCCGTTTGAAAAGCTCAATGATTTTACTTTTTAGCGACACTTTATATTTCCTTTGTATTTTTGAATAAAATGACTTTCCGAATCTGAAAAGCTTTGCAAAAATAACAAATATTATTGATAAATAGGAAAGAATGAAAACATCTGCCCTGTTAATCCTGCTCCGTGTTTGTCAATATTAAGTCCATTCACTATATTCGCAATATCTTTTACAGATAATGAAATTTATTACAAAAAAACAGGACACCATGGACGCGATAAATATTCTTTTAGCCATTAATTTGTTTGTTACTTTTGCCGCAAATATCGGCGGAGCCAGGAAAGGTATTAAAACTTCAATTTTGGCCGTTAAGGAGCGTCCAAAAACATTCCTGCAAAAACTGCCCCCTAATATAACGGTCGTTACGCTCCTCCTTATCATATTTTCAATTTTTCAGACAGGCACGCTTGATTATAAAACATTCGCATTTATGTATCCTGCCCGTATTACCGGACTTTGCGTTTACATCGCATTCTCGTGGCTGCAGATATGGGCATACAAAACATTAGGCGGGAATTTTGCTCAGGATATTGTTATTTTAAAGAACCATAACCTTGTAACCACAGGACCTTATAAATATATAAGACATCCTCAGTATCTTGGTCAGTTGCTTGCAGATACGGGAGCCTCGCTTGCTCTTCTCAGCTTTACAGCTTTGCCGGTAGTATTGCTTCTTGAAATACCGCTGATTATTATGCGTGCCCGGGAAGAAGAAAGGCTTCTTCAAAAACATTTCAGGGAAATATTCATAAGCTATAAAAAGGGAACAGGTTTTATTCTTCCATTCCATGGCTGAGAAAAGCCATACATAAACAGAGATGGTAAACATATTATTTAAAAATGAGTTGGTAAATATGCGTTTTGATTTTTTTTCTTATGTACAGACCATGAAATTCAGAAGTCTTTTTTTTCTCCTTTTCATAGCATTTTCAACCGGACATGCGCAGAGTCTGAATGTAAATGTCATATATAACAGATACTCTGGACTTGTCTCATCGCTTAACCGCAGGGGTGTTGATTTTATTTCCGTAAGAGAATTATCCGGGATAATTTCAGCCGGTGTATATTACAATGCTTCGAATGCCAAAATGGAAATAAAACTACCGGGCTGGTATCTGAAACTTACTTCTCAGAATGAGTTTGTTGTCTTAACTTCCCGCGCTGAAAATTTTCCTAAAGTATATCAGATGCCACTGGCTCCTGTAACAATAAATGAGGATTTGTATATTCCGATAGAATTCTTTACAGAAATTTTAGCCTCCGTCCTGCAAAAGTCGGTTGAATATATAAAAGCCGACAGAAAATTATTAATTGATCCTGACAGACTGCTAATTAGCAGAAGCAAACCGCCCGAAGAGATTAGAACAAAAGAGAAAGCAGGTGCACAGAATGATTCGGTTAATGCCAAAGAAAAAACAAAAGAAATTACCGGCTTAGTTAAGCCGCATGAACCCGTAGATTCTGCCATTGCTACTCCTGGAAAGAAGACCGAGGCGAAGCTTAAGTCAGCAGTAACAGCTTCAAAATTCGATATCCCCGGGATTACAATCGAATCTAAAGCAAACGGCACGCTTATCCGGGTTATTTGTAAAAAGAAAGCAGGCAAATACAGCCTGCAGACTGACAAAGGGACTCTTTATCTTAATCTCCTAAACATTAATCTTGATGAAGAACTTGTTAATGCCTGCCCGGTCAAAGGACTTATCAGCGGGATCACAGCTAAGAATATTGGGAAAAACTCGCGGATTGCCTTTGCCATGGAGGAGGGCTATTCAAAATACGAGTCGTTTCAGGAAAGTCCGGGCGGAGATATTATTATAAGTATTCACAATAAGCTGTTAGTAAATTTCACAGGGAGTAAAGCCAAGGATAAGTGGACGCTTAAAACAGTTGTTATCGATGCCGGTCATGGCGGGAAGGATCCGGGAGCTATCGGTGTCACCAGTGTTAAGGAAAAGGTTGTTAATCTTGGCATTGCCTTAAAGCTTGGCAGGATAATTCAGGAGAACATGCCCGATGTAAAGGTTATCTATACGCGTTCGAATGATAAGTTTGTAGAGTTATACAAGCGCGGTAAAATAGCCAATGAGAAAAATGGAAATTTGTTTGTTTCGATTCACTGCAATTCTACTCCCATTAAGCCGACTAACACCAGCGGTTTTGAAATTTATCTTCTAAGACCCGGCAGAACCAAAGAGGCTGTCGCGATTGCCGAACGTGAAAACAGCGTGATTCAGTATGAGGATAACCCTGGACATTACCAAAAGCTGACTGATGATAATTTTATTCTTGTCAGTATGGCACATTCAGCATTTATGAGATATTCGGAAAGATTTTCGGATATTCTCAATAAGCAGTTTACTAAGGAACTCAGTCTTCGCTCAAATGGAATAAAACAGGCTGGTTTTTATGTACTCGTTGGCGCATCCATGCCAAGCATACTTGTAGAGTCCGGTTTCTTATCCAATAAAAAAGATGAGATCTATCTTAACAGTAATACAGGGCAGGACAACATTGCCGAATCAATATTTAAGGCAATCGAAACATTTAAGGAAGAATATGACAAAAACCCTGAACTTTAGTTCTTAGTCCGACATGATAGCATCCGAAGTATTGGCAAATAAAACCATTGGAATTGTCTTGAGCAACAACTTAAAGTCGAGTGCAATGCTTTTTTTTTGCTCATATTCTTCATCAAGCTCAATTAAGTTAATAATTCCTTCGTCCCGGTTTCTATATACCTGCCATAATCCTGTCAGTCCCGGCTTTGAAGTAATGGCACTTCTTCTATAATAAAGTTTTGGCTGTTCTTTCTTCATAATGTCAAGATCAGTAAGGGATAGCGGTCTTGGCCCAACGAAAGACATATTGCCCCGGATAATGTTTATCAGCTGTGGAAGTTCATCCAGACCCGAACGCCTCAGGTATTTGCCACTAAGTGTAACAGACGGACGCAAATCTTTCTTTATAAATATTTCGGAGGATAACGGAATCCCTGTCTGGTCTGAATATCTCAAGGTTCTAATCTTGAAGACATAGAAAAGACTATTTTGAAAAGTCAGCCCCCGCTTTTGAGCATATAGCGGAGACTGACCTGTTTCAATAAATGCTATGATAAAAAATATGCTGAGAACAGGAAAGCATATCGCCAGTAAAACGCAGGCAAATGTAATATCAAAAGCTCGTTTTAGAAACAAGTATATTTTTATATTTCCTGATGCTGTTATTTCTGATAAAAATAAAACAGAGTCTTTCCCATGTTTCATAGTAAGCAACATTAGTTCTGCTCTCCTTGTCTTTGCTATAAATGGCTGGTGTTAACATAAACATAATAAAATTCTGCGTAATTTAAAATATTTTTAACCATTATTTTATTAAATAATGCTCCCTGAGGACTAAATGAAGTATTTTTATGTCTAAACCGGATAAATAGTCGCTCTCCGACAGCCCATAATGCGGATAGCAGGGCAATTCAGACTAAAAACAGCATCAGTCCAAACAATGGATTATTTCGCCTCACAATGAGATATTTTATTTCGCAATGGCATATTTTAATTAAAATCAAATTTCACATTAATCTTGCAGAAGAGGGAAGAAGATATTAATTTCAGAGTATATAATATAAGAACAAATTTACAGGGCAATATGAGACGTAAAATTGTCATAATTGACGAAGATAAATGTAACGGATGCGGAGACTGTATTCCGAACTGCCATGAAGGCGCGCTTCAGATAATTGACGGCAAGGCAAGACTAATCAGCGACTTATTCTGTGACGGGCTTGGAGCCTGTCTTGGGCATTGTCCGCAGGGTGCTATTGCTATCGAAGAAAGAGAAGCCGGTCCTTATGATGAAAGAACGGTTATGGATGCAATTATAAAAGGTGGCAAAAATGTTATCATCGCCCACCTGACCCACCTTAGTAATCATAATGAAACCGCTTTCCTAAATCAGGCGCTTGATTATCTGAAGGAAAAACAAATCCCGATTGAACTTGAAGACATTAATTCTGCTACCAAAGCCTGTTGCACGTGTGAGGGATCTAAAGAGGCTTCTTTTGAAAAAGAAAATCGAGACTCTGCCATCCCGTCTGAGAGAAGGGATTCGCAATTAGATCACTGGCCCGTTCAATTGCACCTGGTTAATCCGGTTGCAGCACATTACCATGAAGCCGATGTCCTGCTCGCTGCGGACTGTACTGCCTTCGCCACTACGGATTTCCACCGCGACTTCATAACGGGCAAATCTATTGCCATCGCCTGCCCGAAACTTGACAGCGGTAAAGATATATATGTAAATAAACTTGTAGCAATGCTTAATGAAGCCGGAATTAAATCTCTTACAGTCGTTATTATGGAAGTACCCTGCTGTCGCGGACTGCTACAACTGGCTCAACATGCTATTAATCTCTCAGGCAGGGAGATTCCTTTACGGCTGGTGGTTCTCAGCATCAGGGGAGAAGTAATTTCTGATAAAGCAATATAGCCGGCAAGAAAGGGATTAATTTCATGAATCAGGATATGAGATGGGTTCAGTACTGCAATGGATGGTCTGTAATTTTCATAATCATACTCATAATCATGATCGCTTCAGGGGGAAAATGATTATGATTAAGAGGACAATTTGTCGTATACTTCCGTAATGTTATTTGTAAATTTGTTGAGTGGCGATACAGTACCAAACATTAGAAAGGAATTAAATGAAAAAGGGTGCGAAAAAAGATGTTAAATAGAATATTTGCAATAGTAAAAAAAGAAATCAGACAGCTTAAGCGCGATGGAAGAATGCTCTTAATCCTGTTTCTTTTTCCAATAGCCCTGCTTGCAATATTTGGCTATGCTATCAATTTCGATGTGCATCATATTAAGGTTGCTGTTTATGACCAGGATAAATCGGAAGATACACGCGCCTTCGTCAATGCGCTGACAAGTTCTACATATTTCGACCTTGTCGGATATATAAGCTCTGATCGTCAGATAAAAAAATATCTCGATGAACAGATTGCCCAGGCGGTAATTATTTTTCCGAAACAGACTTCACGGGATATGTATTCCAGGAAGGATTCAAAGGTGCAGATACTCATTGACGGAGTTAACGGCAATACGGCAACACTCATCATGAATTATCTGAACATTGCTACAATAAATTATTCGCAGAAGTTTTCAAAGGAAGTACTGGCAGTTTCAGGGATTAAAGCCTATACGCCCATAGAACCTGAGCCGGTTTTCTGGTACAACCCCAGTCTTGAATCAACTTACTTTCTGATTCCTGGACTTATCGCGATGATTATGGTCATAACTTCAGTAGTATCTATATCACTTTCAATTGTGCGGGAGAAAGAACAGGGAACGATTGAGCAGATAAATGTTTCGCCCCTTTCGTCTATCGAACTGATAATGGGGAAAACCACTCCCTTCGCCATAATTACGCTTGCCGTTGCGGCAATGATACTTATTGCAGGGCATTTCCTTTTCGGAATGCCAATTAAAGGCAATATGTTCCTGATTTTGATAACAACCCTGATATTTATTTTTGCTTCGCTTAGTCTTGGCATATTTGTTTCGTCAGTCGCTGCAACTCAGCAGGTTGCGTTTCAAATGGCGACTCTCCTATCAATGCTTCCCTCTGTTATACTCTCAGGCTTTATCTTTCCGATAGAAAGTATGCCCCCGTTCATTCAGATATTGTCAAACATAACACCCGCGAAATTTTATTCAGTTATTCTCAGGGATTTACTATTAAAGGGAGTGGGGTTGCCGGCTTTTTGGCCTCAGGTAGTTTACCTTCTGATATTCTCGGCTGTCTTTCTTGGACTGGCGACATTAAAGAATAGAAAAGCAGGAACAGCATAGCAATTACATTGCCACTCGGTGGATACCGATGATTAAACATTAAGGAGCATTACAATTGAAGATAATACTTAACATAATAATAAAAGAATTCCTCCAGGTAAAACGCGATCCGCGGCTGTTTGGAATTATATTCATTGCGCCCGCGGTTCAGCTTCTCCTTCTGGGCTATGCCGCTACAATGGATGTGAATACTGTACACACCGTAATATTCGATCAGGACAAAACTGAAACAAGTCGCAATTTTGTCCGTAGCTTCGAGCGGTCCGGCTATTTCTCCATCGATTATTACGTAGAGAATTATGAAAAGCTGACGGAACTGATTGACAAGGGGAAAGCCATTGTCGCGATTATAATCCCTAAGGAATTTGAGAAAAAGATAAACCGTAAACAAACCGTTCAGCTCCAGACCATTTTTGACGGCTCCGATGGCAATAAGACTTCCATAGCTTTAGGCTACGTCAACTCAATTACCTCCGGCTTTTCAAGAAATATTCTGATTAGTCAAAGGGATAAAGCAGGACTTAAGTCGCCGCCTGCCGGTAGCATGACTCCTGAAATGCGCGTATGGTATAACCCTGACCTTAAAACAAGGAATTTCATGGTTCCAAGTATTATGGGACTGGTTCTGATGGTTATTACAACGATTCTTATGTCGATGGCGATAGTTAAGGAGAGGGAAATAGGCACTCTTGAACAGCTAATCGTTACGCCGATAAAACCATATCAGCTTATACTCGGGAAAATTATTCCTTTTATCTTAATCGGTTTTATTGAAGTACTTCTTGTTACCACTATAATGACTGTCTGGTTTGGAATCCCCGTGCGCGGAAGTTTCCTTTTTCTTGTCTTCTCTTCTCTCTTATTTGTTTTGTCCACATTAGGACTGGGACTGTTTATCTCTACAATATCCAAAACCCAGCAACAGGCAATGATGGTCGCGCAGTTCGGACTTATGATGCCCATGATTTATCTGTCAGGCTTCGCTTTCCCGGTTGAGAATATGCCACAGATAATCCAGTATGTTACTTATATTATTCCGCTTAGATATTATATCACTATACTGCGTGGCATAATATTAAAAGGGACGGGCTTTGTGGATTTGTGGCCGGAATTGTTGATTCTTTTCTCAATGGGAATATTAATCCTTGTCGCGAGCGCAACGCGATTTAAGAAAAGACTCGAATAATGGCAGAATTCAGAGATTAATATTGATTCAATCAAGGGAAAAATGAAAAGTAACCGCCCGCTTTCCTTTGATTTGGACTTCAATTTTCCCTTTTATTTTTTGCCTTCCGGTCATTACCGGATGAAAATTAACTGAACAAGCACAAATACCGGCAACAATACTATAAGCGAGAATTTAAACATATAGCTGAAAAAATCGGGCATCTTAATGTTATTTTCCTCAGCTACCGACTTAACCATAAAGTTAGGCCCGTTCCCGATATAAGTCATACTTCCGAATAATACTGCACTGAGACAAATCCCCCGCATAATAACATTTGGAATCCCCGCAACCTCTGCTGTCTGCGCCAGTCCAAGTGCAAGCGAATGGAAAGTTACCGCTGTAGGAGTATTGTCAAGGAAACTGCTTAACGCCCCTGAAGCATAATAAAACTGATGAGCTGCGTTAACGCCCAGCGTCTTTGCGTTCTCCTTAAGATAAAGAATACATGGAACCATCGTTATAAAAATACCGAGAAAAAGATAAGCCACTTCCTCAATCGGTGCCCATGTAAAGTTATTTGATATTCTTGTTATACGCGTAGTAAAAAGCAGAGACAACAGCGCCATGGAAATGATAACGGCTTCGCGGATGAAACTGTAATAGCCGTCGCTCTTAATCAGAGTTATATACTGCTCGTTAATAAACGCCACGGCAAGCACTACGCCAGTCAGCCAGATAAAGTTTAGCCTGCCATGAATTTTTACAGGCTGAATATTAGTTTTATCCAGCAGTATATTCTCAGGCTTTTCCTTCTTATGGTAATAACTATCCACAAAGAAATAAATAAGCAGAAGCAGCCCGTTTGTAAAAAGCCATTCAGGGAAAAGCTGGAAGAACCATGAAAAAGAGGCACCTCTCAGGTACATCATAAATAACGGAGGATCGCCCAGCGGTGTAAGCATTCCCCCGCAATTAGCGACTATGCCAATAAAAAATAATATCGTATGAACCTTAAATTCTCTTTCTTTATTGGTTTGAATTACCGGACGAATTAAAAGCATCGCCGCTCCGGTCGTTCCCATGACTGAAGCAAGCACAGCCCCGATACCAAGAAACAGAACATTAACTGAGGGCTTTGCCTCTATATCACCAGTCAGATAAATGCCGCCGGTAATTGTAAAAAGCGAACCGAGCAATATTATAAAGGGAAGGTAATCAGACAGCATTGTTTCAACGAGTATTTCCCAGTTTCCCGCGTAAATCATAAAAATGATTATCGGAGAACTAAGCGCGACAGCAATGATCAGTTTATTTTTATTCTTTTCCCAAAAATGATTGAAAAATAAGGGGAAAACAGCAATCGCAACCAACATCAGCACGAATGGTAAAAGACTTAACAGGGGCATTCTTAATTCGGTATTTTCCATATAAAACTACAGTTTAGAAAAAATTGGTATTATTGACAATGAATATGCCGTATAAATTAAATGTTGATAAAATCAGGTTAATTTCTCTGACTTTTGATACAAACGGATTATAATGCATAAGTTCGGGAAATACGGATGCCGGAATTTGTGCAATACCTGCCTCATAGCCAGACATCATCGATTCACTACCTAAATATAGTCTTTTTTGTCGTTAGTTTAAATGGGTCTATGTTGTTTATAGTGGGTAAAAAGAGAAAAGCAGAGTAAATTTGGAT
>JBAXDX010000077.1:0-13886 GCA_037140715.1 Ignavibacteria bacterium | reverse complement strand
ATACGAGCCGAATATCATAAGACTGTGTGAAATTTCTTTCAAATGGTTAATAGCATTTTTGATTCTCTTGTCTGCAAGATTACCTTTCATGTCTATATAAAAAACATATTCGAAGGTTTTCTTTGCAATCGGGCGGGATTCTATTTTTGTAAGGTCAATATCCCTTAAAGCAAAAACACTTAAAGCGCGGAACAATGCTCCCGGCATACTCTTAAGTTCAAAACAGATTGAAGTTTTCGTATTGGAGGAACTAACCCCTGTGGCTTTCTTCGATATAACAAGAAACCTTGTATAATTTTCACTGTTATTCTGGATATTCCCCTGAATTACTTTTAATCCATACACTTCAGCCGCGCGTTTGCTTGCAATAGCAGCTTCATTTGCAACGGGATTCTCAGCTATCATCTTTGCGGCACCTGCAGTATCATAAACAGGAAGAATGCTTACGTCCTTTAGAGCATTTAAGAACTGTGAGCACTGCCCTAAGGCTTGTGGATGGGAATAGATTTTCTTCAAATCCTTAAGCTTATATTTTTTATTACTCATCAGATAATGATTTATCTGAAGGTTCAGCTCTCCGATTATTTTAAGCGAATATTTTTTTAACAGATCATAAGTTTCGAAAACGCTACCATAAAGACTATTTTCAACAGGCACAACGCCAAAGTCAGCTTTGCCTTTTTTTACCTTATTAAAAACTATTTCAAATGTTGCCGATGGTGAAAGCTCAATATCTTCCTTAAAGATAAGCTTTGAAGCCGCCTCACTATAAGCGCCCGGTTCACCCTGGTAAGCTATAATTTTCATATATCCTCACTCATAGATTTAAGAATAGTAATCAGGAAATCGGCCTTGGCATGAAGCTCAGGTAATCCTGCATTATTGTCAAATACAAAATCAGCCCAGCCTTTTTTTGTCTCGTCAGGGATCTGGTTTGCCATTATCTGCCGGATATCTTCTTCGCCTGTGTTATCGCGGACTGTAAGGCGTTTTATTTTTTCTGTTTCATCAGAAGTTATAAGCACGACATAATCAAACAGCGCTTCCATTTCAGCTTCATAAATGAGAGCGGCTTCGACAAAGACAAATTTATTCTCTTTGAGAAAGCTGTCCATCAGTTCCACAATATGCTTAATAACGGCAGGATGGACAATTTCGTTAATCTTCATAACCTTTGCGGTATCAGAAAATACTGTTTCAGCCAGATACTTTGTATTTACGCCTGTCTTTGTATATGAGTTTTCACCAAACGCATTTATTATCTTCTTCCTGACTAATGGATTATTAATTAAAATCTGTTTGGCTTCATAGTCCGCACTAATTACAGGATAACCCTTTTCCTTAAGACAGTTGCGAAATTCTGTCTTGCCAGAACCAATACCGCCGGTAATTGCAATTTTTACTTTATTTCTCATCTATTAACTATGTATAAAGGACTTCGGAAGTTAAGTGAATTATAATTTTTACTGAACTGATTCATAATCATATTCTCATTCGATATAAGATTAAAGAAATAAAAAAGGCAGCTGATGGAGAGCAGCTGCCTTTAAGTACATATTGGTATTTTCGCAGTAACATAGAACAAAAATTCAGATACAATCAACGGGCATAAGAAATCTTTCTAACTTCCCTTATAACAGTAACCTTTATCTGACCAGGATATTCCATTTCTTCCTGAATCTTCTGAGCAATATCATAAGCAAGTTTATCAGCAAGAACATCATCAACTTTATCCTGTTCAACAACAACCCTTACTTCCCTGCCCGCCTGAATAGCGTAGGTTTTAGCTACACCTTCGAAAGATTTGACAAGAGTTTCAAGGTTTTCGAGTCTTTTAACATAACTTTCGAGAGGTTCTCTTCTTGCTCCCGGTCTCGCACCACTGATAGCATCAGCAGCCTGAACAAGAGCAGAAACGGGATGCTCCATTGCCATATCTTCATGATGGCTTCCAATCGCATTAAGGACAATCGCATGTTCTTTAAATTTCTTTGCTAAATCGTAACCTAAAAGTGCATGGGGACCCTCGACATTGCGGTCAATCGTCTTGCCAATATCATGTAACAGTCCTGCACGCTTTGCTATTGTAGTATCCAGACCAAGTTCAGCAGCCATAATACCAGTAAGATAAGCTACTTCAATACTATGCTGAAGCAGGTTCTGACCATAGCTTGAGCGGTATTTCATACGTCCGACATGCCTTATGATTTCCTGATGAGCACCATGAAGTCCAAGCTGAATAAAAGTATTTTCACCTTCATGCAATACAGCTTCTTCAAGTTCAATCCTTACCTTTTCAACTATCTCCTCAATTCTTGCCGGATGAATTCTGCCATCGCCAATAAGCCGTTCGAGAGATATTCTTGCCACCTCGCGCCGAAACTTATCAAAAGCGGACAGTATTACCGCTTCGGGTGTATCATCAACAATAACATCCACACCGGTAGCAGCCTCAAAGGCACGGATATTACGCCCTTCCCGCCCGATTATTCTGCCTTTCATTTCTTCATTCTGAATCTGAACAACAGATACAGTTGTTTCGACAGAATGATCGACAGCGGTACGCTGTATAGCCTGAATAACAATTTTCTGAGCTTCTTTTTTCGAGTCAAGCTTTGCCTGATCTCTCACTTCCTTAACCAGAACTGAAGCGTCCGTCCTGGCCTGATTAAACATATTTTCCATAAGCATTTTCTTCGCCTCTTCTGAGGTAAGACCAGCGGTCCTCTCAAGGCGGATATTCTGCTCATAGACTAATTTATCTAATTCAGCAAACTTAGTATCATGCAATAACTTTTGAGTTGTAAGTTCTTTTTCTAACTGTTTTAAATCTTTTTCTTTCTTAGTAACTATATCATATTTCCTGTCAACATTTTCTTCACGTGCAGTCAGTTGTTTTTCATGATTTTGTACCTTTAGTTTTTTCTGATTTATATCCTGATCAAAATCCTGTTTTTTCTTTAACCATTCATCTTTAACTTCAAGTAACTTCTCTCTTTTTATGTTATTTGATTCTTTCTCGGCATCAGTAATAATTTGTTTAGCTCTTTCCTCAGCTGAAACAATACTATTCCTGCCCAGCTTTGAATTGAATAACCACCCCATATAGAACATCACGATAACAATAAAGGCAATCATCGGCACCAAATAAATAAGATCCATCGTAAGCCCCATTTAACCTCCAAATGTAGGAATTTATTTATAATGACCGCAACTGTCAGCCCAAACTAACAAGGAAGAACCTTGTTAATTTAGTGAGGGAAATTGCCCGAACGTTTTTTACTTCCAATGTCGCCGCATATAAGAGAATAGATCTCCATGCAACGATTCCCGGCAAAACCGGGATGAGGCCTGCAATAGACGCCGTAAGCCAATAACCCATATGAATCGAGTTAGTTCTTCATATAATTTAAACTGACAGTGCGGTGCAAAAATTTAAGAAGACGGGGCAGATACTTGTATTTCGGTGGAAAGAAGCTGTATTTCCTTCATCTTAGCAAGTGCCGCATTGCTAAATTCATTAAACTTACTTTTTTCAAGAAAAAGTTCATGAGCAATATTCAAAGAGGAAATAACGGCAATAGTCTGTATGTTCTGATCTGGTAATGCTTCCTTGGTTTCCTGCATTTTCTTATCAACATAGCGGGCTAAATCCGTGGCTATTTCTTCATTTTCTACCAGCATGGCATACTCCTGACCGAATATTTTTAATTTCAGCTTCTTATGATCCATTTTATATCTTTTCCATCATCAAACAATATATTTAAGAACGTAAATGAACATCAATTTTACTAATAAGTTCATTGATCTGTAATTTCAGACTATCCTTGTCCTTAGTAATTAAGGATTTTTCATTACCCTGCAAATTATTATTTACTTTCGTTAAGCTGTCAATCTTTTCTTCAAGCTCAATAAGTTTTTTATTTAAAACTGAATTTTCAGATAACAACTGCTTGTTTACCAGTTCATAACCCTCACTTTTTAGAAGAAGTTCCTTATTATGTATGACAAGCCGTGAAAATTGTTTTTCAAGCGAATTTATCTCTTCAAGTACAATTTCATATTTTGATAATTTAGTCAACTAAGCTCCTCTAAATTCAGCCTTTAGCTCTAACTTTACGGCTTCAACTGCTTTATTAAAGTCTTTTTCCACTTCTTCATCTTTCAAAGTGCGCGTTACATCATAATATTCTAAAGAAAAAGCCATGCTTTTCTTATTTATACCCAAATTACCGCTCTCAAATATGTCAAATAATTCTACCTTTTTCAATAGCTGAGAACCGCTATTATAAATTAGTTTGGTTACTTCTTCACCCAATATATTTTTATCAAGAATAAATGCACAGTCACGCGTTATTTTCGGGTATTTCAAAAGTTCACTAAATTTCCTGACCGGCTTAGTTACTCCTGATATATCTGCTATATTAAATTCAAATGCAAATACTTCCTGCTGAATATCAAATATCTTAAGAATATCCTTCTTTACCAGACCGCCAAATCCAACAACATGATTTTCAAATGTCTTTTCTAAAATAAAATCATAATATTTATTCTCAACATAAGAATATGAATCATTCAAAATATTGTCAGGTCCGATACTGCCTAAAAAGCTGTTGACAAGACCTTTCATATCATAAATATCAAAATTCCGTTCCTTGCAGTACCATTTCGCAACGTCAGCTTTCCCGGTTATGACAAACATTATCTTTTCAACTTCTGAAAAGTCATTAAAGCTTTTAATCTCACCTTCAGTCAGCTTATTAAAAACATTCCCGATTTCAAATAACGTCAGGTTCTTTTCACCAACATTTATATTTTTTGCAACCGCGTATAAAGCTCCCTGCAACAGCGATGTTCTGAGCGAAGCCATATCAAAGCTCTGCGGATTAAGCATATCAATTGTTCTGCCGGTAACTGAAGCAATTTCGGCAGGCTGAAGCGAATTACTAATTATCTCATAAAATCCAAGAGAGTTAGCCGCAGTCCTCAAAATATCCTTAAATGCCGACTGGTCTGTTTTTTTCTCAAGCGTAATCGCAATTTTTTCAACCGCAGGAATCTTATCATATCCATAAATGCGGGCAACTTCTTCAATAAGGTCAATTTCACGCTCAACATCAGGACGAAAAGTCGGGACAATAGCTTCAATTGAAGTCTCATTCTCCCCCGCTATTTCAAAACCAAGATTCCTGAGGCTCAGCTTAACGTCTTCATTCGCTATTTCAAAACCGAGTATCTTTGTAATTCTTGCAAAGCGTAATGATACCTTAAGCCTCTCAATTTTATTTGGATAAACATCAATTGCACCATTAAGAATTTCGCCCTCTCCTAAAAGAGCCATAAGTTCAGCGGCGCGTTCGGCAACGTATAATGTATTGCCAGGATCCGTTCCGCGTTCAAAGCGGTATGATGCATCGGTTGAAAGCGCAAGCTTCTTAGCTGTTTTTCTTATATCAGACGAATTAAAATAAGCGCTTTCAATTAATATATTCTTTGTTTCAGAAGTTATTTCAGAATTCTCACCACCCATTACGCCGGCAATGGCAACAGAACGCTTCGCATCGCAAATGACAAGATCCGTGGCCACAAGTTTTCTTTCTTTTGAATCAAGAGTAACAAAAGTTTCCCCATCTTCAGCGCTTCTTACTATTATTTTATGTCCTTCGACTTTATCAAGATCAAAAGCATGCAACGGCTGTCCAGTTTCATGCAGGATAAAGTTCGTAATATCTACTATATTATTTATCGGTCTAAGACCAATTGATGTCAGCCTGTTTTTGAGCCACACAGGGGACTCTTTCACCTTAACATTTCTGACTACCTTCGCGGTATAGCGCGGACAGCCTTTAAGGTTCAGAATCTCAACGGAAGCTACAGAGTTTATGTCCCCGGATGTTCCTTTAATATTAATTTCAGGTAGCTTTAGCTCGCGGTTGAAGAGCGCGGCAACATCCCTTGCAACGCCAATATGGCTTAACGCATCAGGTCGGTTTGGCGTTATCCCGACTTCTAAAACTGTATCATTGAGTCCAAGAGCTTCAGAAAGAGACTGTCCCTCTTTAAGTTCAGAATCGAGAACCAAAATGCCTGCATGATCATCACTTAGCCCAAGTTCGCTTGCGGAACATATCATACCCATGGAAACCTCGCCTCTCAGCCTGGCTTTCGCGATAACAAAGCCACCATTAGGGATTACCGCCCCGATTTTGGCAAAGGCAACCTTTTGTCCCGCATCCACATTCGGCGCACCGCAGACTACATTAAAATCTTCCTGACCATCAGTTACTATACAGACAGAGAGTTTATCAGCATTTGGATGTTTCTTTTTCTCTTTTACAAATCCGATTACAATATTATCAAATTCTTTACCTTTATCTTCCACCTCTTCTACCTCAAGACCTGAGATGGTAAGCTTGTCAACTATCTGATCTGTCGCAATGCCGTCAAGATTAACATAATTTTTAATCCAGTTAAGCGATATTTTCAATTTTATAAGCTCCTTAAAATATCTTCAGGGTATAAACAAGATAATATTATGAGACTGTAAACATTTTTGGACAAATAAAGACAAGAAACTGCCGGAACCAAAAGTATTTCTCTACCCATAGTTTCAATAATTCAATTTAATTAGTTGCCATCAGACTACAAATACACTAAAAGAGTCAGCATTCCCTCAGAACTCCTGCAGATTCAGAGATTAGAACTGTTTCAGGAATCTCATATCGTTTTCAAAATAAATCCTGATGTCAGGAATGTCATACTTTAATATAGCGATTCGTTCGATGCCCATACCAAAAGCATAACCTGAGTATTCTTCAGGGTCGTAGCCAACCGCTTTGAATACATTTGGGTCAACCATGCCACAGCCAAGTATCTCAAGCCAGCCGGACTGTTTGCACATACGACAGCCTTTCCCTTTGCAGAGAAAACAGGTAATATCCATTTCAGCACTCGGCTCAGTAAAAGGGAAATAACTCGGACGAAACCGGTATTTGAAATCACTGCCATAAAACTGGCGCGCAAATGAGACAAGCGTACCTTTAAGCTCCGCGAACGTTACATCTTTATCCACATAAAGCCCTTCAACCTGATGAAAAAGACAATAACTGCGTGCACTGATAGCTTCGTTACGGTAAACTTTACCCGGCATAATTGCCCTTACGGGAGGCTTCTGGTTCTGCATTACTCTGATCTGTACCGGCGAGGTATGAGTGCGGAGCAGATAGTTCTGATTAACAAAAAACGTATCCTGCATGTCACGAGCCGGGTGGTCTGCCGGAAAGTTCAGAGCTTCAAAATTATTATAATCCGATTCCAGCTCGGGACCTTCGAATATTGAAAAACCAAGTCCCTTGAATATCAATTTTATTTCGTCAAGCGTCTGAGTAAGAATATGCCTGCTACCGATAGTCTTTTCCCGTCCGGGAATGGAAATATCAATAACGCGCTTATCTTTCTGAGCCTCAGCCTCAAGTTTTTCCTTCAGAACATCAAACTGAGTCTGAACTAAGTTTCTGAGTTCGTTTAAGGACTTGCCAACCTGCGGTTTAATTTCTTTAGGAACTGTCTTAAGTCCTTCGAAAAGATTTGCAACAACACCTTTGCGGCTGAGATATTTAATGCGTACTTCTTCCAGCTGCTTTAGATCGCTGACGCAGGATACTTCATCTGAGAAGCTTTTGCCGGTTTCACTAATAGTCTGAAGCATAGTATTAAACTTAAAAAATGATAAAAAAAATACCCTCAAGAATTTCTATTATTAATAAAAATAAAACTCCTTTGAGGACACAAAAAGATATTAACTAAAACAAACCTTTACAACTTCAGTAAAAGCTGTCGGGTTTTCGGTAGCAATATTTGCTAAAATTTTCCTGTTAATATTAATGCCTTTTACGTTAAGGGCATTTATCAGTTTTGAATAAGTAGTACCGTTAAGTCTTGCGGCAGCGTTAATTCTGATAATCCAAAGGCTTCTGAAAGTTCTTTTTTTAAGTTTTCTATCTCTATAAGCATGCAAAAGGCCTTTTTCAACGTGGTTCTTGGCAACGGTATAAACCTTGCTTCTGGCACCCCAATAGCCTTTGGCCATACTCATTATTTTTTTGCGTCTTCTGTGAGAGGCGACTTTGTTCTTAGAGCGAGGCATAGTTAAATTATCCTTTTACTTTATTGAATCATTATTTTAATTTTCTTTTCATCAGATGCTGAAGCTATTACTCCCTTTCTGAGATTGCGTTTTCTTTTACGTGATTTTGAAGTCAAAATATGGCTCTTAAAAGCTTTATGTCTTTTGACTTTACCTGAAGCAGTCAGCTTAAATGTTTTAGCTGCGCCGCGGTTACTTTTCATTTTGGGCATGGCAGATATACCTGTGTCTATTTATTAATTCTTTTTCTTAGTTTTTATTTTAATTGGAACCAGTATCATGTTCATTGCCTTACCTTCGAACTTAATATCAAATTCAGTTTTGGCAACATCCTCCATTTTTTCAATAAAATTCTTTAACAATTTCTCGCCATGCTGAGTATAGGCAAGTTCACGTCCTTTGAATATAACAGAAACCTTAACTTTATTGCCTTCATCAATAAAATTACGCGCATGCCGCACCTTAAATTCAAAATCGTGTGTATCAGTATTAGGGTGCAGTCTTATTTCTTTTAAGATGGAAACAACCTGATTTTTTTTCTGCGTCTTTTCCTTCTTCTGAATTTCATAAATAAACTTACCATAATCAACCAGCTTGCAAACCGGAGGATCTGCTGTCGGAGCTATTTCAACTAAATCTACTCCCTTTTCCTGCGCGAGCCTTAAGGCATCACGAATCAGATAAATTCCCAGCTGTCCGTTGTCAGTATCAAGCAGTCTGACTTTTACAGTTCTAATATCTTCATTTACACGATGTTTAGAAGCTTTTTGCGCGATGTTAGTCCTCATTTTCTGTTAGTAGTTAACTTTTGTTTTAATTTCGTTAAGAACTTTATTCTTAAAATCCTCAAAGTTCTGACCGCCCAGGTCGCCTTTCTTATGCTGACGGACTGAAACTGTTTCACTCTTTTGTTCTTTTTCACCGACAATAAGCATATATGGAACTTTCTTTGTTTCCCAGTCCCTTATCTTATAACCTATCTTCTCATTACGTTCGTCAAGTTCAACCCTGACATCATATTTTTTCAGTTCAGATGCAATCTTCTTGGCATAATCATAATAATTCTGGGAAATTGGGATAACCGCTACCTGTAACGGGGCAAGCCACAAAGGAAAAGCACCGCCGTAATGTTCAATCAGTACACCCATAAATCTTTCAATCGAGCCAAGCAGAGCGCGGTGAACCATAAACGGTCTGTGCTCCTTGCCGTCTTCACCAATATATTTCATATCAAAACGCTCAGGCAGGTTCCAGTCAAACTGGATAGTACTCATCTGCCATTCCCGGTTAAGGGCATCTTTAATCTTAATATCTATCTTAGGTCCGTAGAAAGCACCGCCACCTTCGTCAGTCTTATAAGCAAGACCTTCTTTATCTAACGCATTCCTAAGTGAGCTTGTTGCTTTTTCCCAGAATTCATCTGCACCGACTGCCTTTTCAGGCTTTGTTGAGACATAAAACTCAATATCCTTAAAACCAAAAGACTCCCACATATATTTCGAGAAACGAATAACTTCTACGATTTCATCTTCAATCTGTTCCTGAGCACAAAAAATATGAGCATCATCCTGAGTAAAGCCACGAACCCTGAGCAGTCCGTGCAAGACTCCGCTTTTTTCATAACGGTAAACCGTTCCAAGTTCAGCCCATCTTAACGGAAGATCTCTATACGAACGCAGATGAGATTTATATATCAAAATATGGAATGGACAATTCATTGGTTTTACATAATAGTCCATTTCATCAACCTGCATCGGAGCGTACATCCCCTCTTTGTAGTTTACAAGGTGCCCGCTTGTCTGCCAAAGCCAGCTTTTTCCCATGTGGGGCGTATATAAAATTTCATAGCCGTTAGCCAGATGAGCACGGCGCCAGAAATCTTCAATTTCAAGTCTTACTCTTGCTCCTTTCGGATGCCAGTAAACCAGACCAGGACCGGCTTCTTCCTGAGTGCTGAACAGGTCAAGTTCCTTACCGAGTTTGCGATGGTCGCGTTTCTTTGCTTCTTCGAGAAAGTTAAGATAATCTTCAAGCATTTTTTTCTTTGGAAAACTGATTCCGTAGATTCTTTGAAGCTGCTTATTTTTTTCATCCCCTCTCCAGTAAGAACCGGAAACAGTAAGCAGTTTTATAAACTTAATTCTGCCTGCCGTAGGAAGATGCGGACCTATACATAAATCAGTAAATTCGCCTTCATTATAGATACTGATAACCTCAGCATTTTCATCGATTCCCTCAAGGATTTCAAGCTTATAGTTATCGCCTTTCTGCTTAAAAAATTCGACAGCATCTTTCTTATTTAATTCCTGACGGTCGAATGAATTATTCTTCCTGGAAATCTCGAGCATTTTATTCTCGATTCTGCGCAAATCATCTTCAGTCAGACGCGAATTAATATCAATATCATAGTAAAAACCAGAATCAATTGCCGGACCAACACCAAATTTAGCTTCCGGATAGAGAGACTGAATAGCATGAGCCATAAGATGGGAAGTAGAATGCCAGTAGGTTTCTTTTCCCTGAGGATCATCGAAAGTAAATAAACGTAATGAACAATCACTAACGAGCGGAGTAGAAAGCCCTCTTTCAATACCATCGACTTCAGCAACAACAGCTTCTTCTGCCAGTCTCTTCGAGATTGATTCAGCTACATGATAAGGAGTAAGTCCCTTATCAAATTCTTTGCTACTCCCGTCAGGGAAACTTATTTTAATTTTGTTCATATCGTTTAAAATAAAAAAAAACGGAGAAAACTCCGGTAAATTTTGCGTGGGCTCTAGAGGAGTCGAACCTCTGACCTTCTGCACGTCAAGCAGACGCTCTAACCAACTGAGCTAAGAACCCAGGCTCTCTATTAAGTACCGAGGGCCGGAGTCGAACCGGCACGGGAATAAATTCCCACAGGATTTTAAGTCCTGTGCGTCTACCAATTCCGCCACCCCGGCAAATATTGTGATGAAATTGGAATACGAATATAAAGCTTTAGACAAAAATTTGCAAGAACAATTTATAAAGAGAAGCTTATTAATGCTATTATTATTATTTTGATGTTATTTTTTGAAATGGAAAGATTGCATAAGTATCAATTCTTTATTATTTTTGTTCTGTTAGTTAAGGGGGCCCATAGCTCAGTTGGTTAGAGCGGCTGACTCATAATCAGTAGGTCGGTGGTTCAAGCCCATCTGGGCCCACTAAAAGCCTCAGATTCAATCGAATCTGAGGCTTTTTTGTTTCTGATAATTTCTTGTTTTTAAGAAATACGCGGTTACTACATGGTCACTGCATGGTCATAAATTAGAAAATACCATGTAGTTGACATGGTAGTAAACCCATCTCTTTACGGTTATAATATGGTTCAGTACAAAGAGAACTTTATTTAAAACTGGAAAACCCGAAAAAGTGAGCCAAGGTTACCACACCTTATAAAACTTAATCGGGTCTTTTCAGTAATAATTTTTTATGTTAAGTGGTAATCGGCTCACACGAAACTTAATATTCCGGCTCTCAATTGTCAAGAGCTTCGATATATTTATTTCATGATTCCGGCATTACCTTACCAAACATAAGCCTTGTTATAAAAGTACCGTGTGTCGCCTGCATGGAGCTTATACGGTAATCCTACAGCTGTTATTAATTGTGTGATATATCTCCATTTTTCTTGGATAGGATGTAACCTTCAAATGACATTATCTTTTTTTTTTCTTCTTTAGAAATGACATAGTCTGTTTTCATCTTCTCCGGAACGGATAGCAAAAGTTTCATCGCTTCAACTTTCTTTCCGAAATCCTTGTCTCTTTTTGAATATCTCTTATACACTTTATCTCCGCGTTGTTAATTATAAACTATAAACTTATTAGAAAACATGTCATAATACCCGTTCTATTTCGGGACAGGTATTATAGACTCATGTTTTGTACCTATACCCATCAGAAAAAGTTCGGGAGAAACTTTTTGTTATTTTCGGCTTCGACTTCAATTTCAGCTTCCTTACTGATGTTTACGAATGAAGTCAGCAGATAACATAAAGTTTTCGCCTGCGTGTCCTCGATTTCTCCGCGGCAGAACCCACGTATTAACTTACTCAAAACGTCTTTCGCGTCACGGATGTTTTTTATGTCAAGCTGTCCTGTACCTTTGAGCAATGGGGGTAGTTTGGCTATTATCTGTTTGTTTTCTTCGCTTGCACCCTTATTTTCCATTTTATCATGTCCTTATTTTATGTATAAATATTCATTTTTATGTATAATGTTCCGTTTTCTGCCTCATACTTAAAGGCGTTTACAGACATTTTAGTTAATGGTCTCACCATCCGAAAATGCAGAGCCTGCCAGCGTATCCGCCAACTCCATATAATCGCCATCGCTCACTTCGATTTCATAAAGAATGTCGGTTAACGCCATCATGTCAGCCTCAGCGGTTCTGAACAACTCATCAAGGCAGGTTGATAATACCCGTTCATCAGACGTTAGTCGCTTCATCTGTTCAAGGTCTAAGCGAAGACGTTCGAGTCCTCTCATATAGCTAATTAACCTCTCGTTGGTATTACTGCAGATGTCGGTAAATGTAAGTTCTTGTTTCTTCATTTTGTAAAATCCTTATATTATTATATTAAATGTGTTGAATACTCATCTCATCCAGTAGGCTTTAGTCCGTAATTTCTTTACTTCGGGAACAGCATGGACAACTACTCCCGCCCCCGTTACAGGAATCAGGCAGGCAGGCGTTACCGGTGCGTCAACCCCAGAGACTTCGGGAATGGCTGTAATATCTGCGCTGTCCGTCCCTGCCTTACTAAAGGCATGTTCCATCCATATGCGTTGTTTCTTCGGTGTTTTGTGTGTCATCTTATAAAGTCCTTAAATTATCTTAATATCCGACCAAATCGTAGTTAGGGTAAGTTAGGGTAAGTTAGGGTAAAATTAGGGTACCCAACCAACGTAAGTCCAATAAAAACAATGAGTTACGGGGAAACAGTTAGGATAGATAGCCTAATCATCGAAACTACTCCCCTATAGTAGTATACTACTATATATATATTTATATATAGTATTTAGGGAGAAAAGGCTATCCATCCCAACTATACCTGTATAACCCTTTGTTTTATAAGCACTTAGCAACAAACAGTCCCTATCTTTACCCTATCTTTACCTTATCCATCCTAACTATAAACAGGACAGCGCGCCCGGCTATCCCCTTAATCTGCCAGCCCCTGTTGTTCCCGCCCGTCAGGGTTAAGCTCTGCCCGCGCGTCAAGGGTCAGCGTTAAGCCGTAGATATGCTGTTTATTTCCGTGCCCAGATTTAACGTCCAGCCCGCCGGTCTGCCGCAATGCGCTATAAACATCCTTACTGTTAACCGGCTTTTCGCCTGACCGTTTCCGGTATTCCGAGTAATATTTATAGAAATCCAGTCCTAAAACATTACCGGTAGAGTCCATATCACAATATTCAGAAACAAACCTCCCTAGTGAATCATTCGCGGTCAGATAGTCCAATGTTAATGCCTCCACTGCCTCAGGCGGGCAAAGCCCCTTTAGTTGTCTATATTCGGCATACCCCGCCAGCGCCCAATTCAGTATTCCCGAAAGCTCGCTCCTGAATTCTTCCCTTAAAACAGTCTTATCGCGTCTTTCCTCCGGCGGGACAATTCGGTCGAATGGCACCAGCTTCAGCCGCCGCTGGATACCTAGGAGCTTGTCCGAGAATAGCCAGATAAATTCCTTAAGAAATCAGTAAATAAT
>JBAXDX010000076.1:0-13938 GCA_037140715.1 Ignavibacteria bacterium | reverse complement strand
CTTCTGGCCTTGCTTCAAAAATGATTTTTAAGGTGAATCTACTTCTGGCCTTGCTCTAAAAATGATTTTTGAACTGAATCTGCTTCTGATGGTGCCGGAACGCAACCCCCGGCAGCGGCAGACGTACGCCGTGCGTCTCTGCAATACCGTCAGATTAACATACATTGTTCATGTTATGCAGAATTCATCCGGACTGTGATTCTTTTGATTAAATGATTAACCATGATTCATTTTCATGCTGACTGCGTTATCATATAAATCTGAATCACGGATTAAAAGGATTACACGGATTCCACAGAGAGGGCAGGGAGGGAGTTATGATTACCCTCTGTGCCTATATTAGTGAGACAAAAAATACAGATAAATAAGACTGAATGATCCTGAGGGTAAAGGAGAGAAAAAGGAGCATATTAAGACAGCCCGGGAAAATATTGAGGTAATACGCCTGTATGTTCGTTTGTTAAAGGATCTGCGCCAGATCAACACGAAGCAGTTAGTCCTTATAAACAGCCATATAGAAAATATATCAAAAACCGGTTTTGAAAAATATCAGGTTTAACCTGCCATTGACATACCGGTTTCATCTCTCATATTAAATTGCATTGCAGGGATAGTTGTTTCCGGTTTTCCGTTCTTTAGTATTTCCATTACCATGTCAATCGTTTCCTTTGTCAGAAGTGTATCCCCGCAAACCGGGCAGACTTCTGCAGGGACATCTTTAACTAAAAGATAACTGCCATTCTTACAGGCAAGGTGCGGGATTAATTTATTTTCATATTCACCCGTACATCCGATAATATTGCATTTCATAATTTTCCGCTCCTTTTTGAAGGTGTAATAAACTTTGGAGGTTTTGGTTCGTACACAGTTATAATTACTAAAACCGGATTATCAACTGTACAAACTACATGAACCGGTCTCCCTGTATTCGTATTCCCTGATACCAAACAACAGGGACCTCTTCTGTGTTCCGGATAATTTTCCAGAACATATCCGCCAGACAGAGCAGATACAACATCATCTGTAGTAAACTGCTCATCTTCCATTTCCATGAACGAATGCAATGAAAAACGGAACTGTTTTTCATTTATCCTTATATTTATTTCCTTAATAATATCTTCCATTTCATTTGTTTAGATGACTAAACAGCGCATCAGGAGATTTAAACTGCCTGCCCTTCCCTGCACATGCTTCTTCTATGGACTTAATTGTTTTCTCGTTTGGAATATTATTTTTTCTTTTCCTTTTTGCCACAGGTTCAGGAAGCCCGATTACTTCCTGCATTCTCTTTTCCGGTATTTCCTCAATAAGCTTCATGGTTTCTTCCCGTGTGGCTTTTGCTTTTAACTCTATACCGTTTTTATTTTTATTCATTATATACTTCCTCTCTTTAATTCCTTTCTGAGATAAATCGGATTTATAGTTTTGCCGGCATCGCTGTTTTTTTTTGTTAATTATTCAGCAAAGATACTAAAATGCCTGTTCAAATTTGTTATATTCACAGAATATTTTCCTGTTTTTCAGGTACTGCTCTTTCGTCTTTTACCCGCACTTTTCAGAAATCCGGGAAATTAATGAAATGTGCATTATTCTTACCCGCCGCCCTCGTGCAACGTCCCAAAGTTGATTTGTCAATTAATAAGCCGGCTGTGTCTGTGCCGGCTTTATCTCCGGTTCCCTTCCCTGTTTCTTGTACCGCCCGCCAGTTTATATGGATTATCATTTATTAAATGAGGCTAATTAAGTTTTGTGAGTACAGGGCAAATACCGCGCTAAGGATTCAATGTGAATCTGACGGAAAAAATATTGCATAAATAAATTATATTTGTTAGCATTACTGCCGTTAAAGTTATTATATCGTAAACTAAGGGTTGAAACCCGTGGCAATGGAAAAAAATACATTTTGCAGTGTCCGTCACATCTTTCTGAATCACGGATTAAAAGGATTACGCGGATTCCACAGAGAGGGCAGGGGAGAGAGTTATGATTGCTGCGGGTTTCATAGCCATGGGTTTTAACCCATGGTGAAGATTGAACCACGGAAGCGATGTTTTGCTTACTCATAATCATAATCTTACTCATGTTACGCAAAATTGTCTGAACTATGATTTGTGTGATTATGATGATTTATATGATAACGCAGGTCGTTGAACGGGTAAAGGCAAAGATAAAGGTGAAGAGAACCCCGCAGAATTTGTTGTGTTTTACTTTATCTTTGCCTTTGCCGGACTGTTACGGGGTTTTAGCCCTTGACGGATTTTTTATTATATTAGCAGTCAAAATAAAATTGAGTTAGGAATATGGACTTTAAAGACTATTACACGGTTCTTGGTGTAGATAAAAAAGCTACAAAGGAAGAAATCAGCAAGGCTTTCAGGAGACTGGCGAAGAAGTATCATCCTGATAAAAATCCGGGCAGTAAAGTTGCCGAAGATAAATTTAAGGAACTTTCCGAGGCAAACGAAGTATTGAGCGATCCGGAGAAAAGGAAGAAGTATGACCGTCTTGGGGCGAACTGGAATCAGTATCAGAATACGGGATTCGGGCAGAATGACGGACCCGGCAACTATTCGCGTTCCGCAGGTAGCGGGCGGCAACATTCAGGTGATTATGATAACATTTTTGGCGGGTCAGGCGGTTTTTCTGATTTCTTTAATATGTTTATGGGCGGAGGGCAGAGCCAGACAAAATCCTCCCGTCCGCAGGCACGGAAAGGACACGATTATGAATCTGAACTTGAAATTTCCCTCGAAGAAGCATTACAGGGAAGCGAGCGTGATATTACGGTTAACGGCCAGACTATCCGCGTTAAAATAGAACCGGGTACTCCGGCAGAAAAGAAACTCAGGCTGAAAAACCAGGGGGCAAAAGGACTTCATAATGGTGACCGCGGCGATCTTTATCTTACAATTAAATATGAAAAACATCCGTATTTTGAGCATAAGGAAGGGGATTTATTCCTTGATCTCGATGTTGACTTATATACAGCTGTTCTTGGCGGTAAAAAACAACTAAGAACTATTGACGGTACGAGGATAAATGTAACCATTCCGCCGGAGACTGAAAGCGGTAAAAAACTCAGAATCGGCGGTATGGGAATGCTTAAATCAAGTGAGTCGAAGGAGCGGGGTGACTTATTTGTAAAATTGCATGTAATAATTCCAAAGAAACTTACGGAACGGGAGAAAAAAATATTCAGGCAACTCGCTGATTTAAGAAAATGAAATGAACCGGCAGCTACCTGAAATTATAATCAGGGTCTCAGTTGCCGTTGTCAGTAAAAAGAGAATTGAATTTTTGGTGAAGGGTTTTATCAGAGTACTTATCACAGGATAAGTCTTCGAGTTCCTCTTTCAGATAGCCTGAAGAAATCATAATTACCTCAACGATTTTATCTGATTCATTTACAGAATAATAAATCCGCCATGTCCGGTATGCAAGAATAAAGTTATTTTGTCCGGGTTGTTCTCTGTCATTAACCAGAACAGGTTTTATTCTTTTTCTTGAATAGTCAGCAGGTGCGGATTCGAGCTGGACGTTTATAAAGTTTTCGAGTTTTATTCCGGCTTCAGATTTCAGCCAGTCGGTTTGATATTTTGCCTTATCATGAAGTTTAACAATGTATTTAGTTCTGTTCTGTTCAGATGCCCATCCGGTAAGACTGTCAGGGAAGGCATCTGAATATGGGAGATATGGTTTAATATCGAGTATCGGTGAGCCGTCAAGTATATCAGATTCAGTTATATATACTTTAAGACCATCGACATTTAGAAGCTTTACACAGCTTATGCCTATCGGATTTGGTCTGAACGGTGCGCGTGTGGCAAAGACTCCGATTTTTCTTTCTGAAAATAATGGCGGTCTGACCATTGGTTTCCAGTTAGTATTCTTGTGAAAGCAGAAGATTATCCAGATTCTTCCGAAGCCATGCAGGTCTTTAAGAGCCTGTTCAAAGTTCCGTTTTTCATTTAGATGAATAACAGCTGATGATTTACCGGCAAGTATGCCCTGTTTTGGGGCTTCGTAGCGATGTTTTATATCTGATTTTAAGATGCCTATCGGTTCAAAGGAGACTGGTTCCACTTTCTTTCCGGTTGTTAGAGAATATTCCACAGGTTTAAATTTATTAAATAAGCGGGAGATATCATAAGACAAAGCTTATCAGTCGGGAAAAGAATTTAGCTGAAGTAATTTTCCGAATCTTTCATCCCGGAACCAATAAACAAAATGCCTTAGTCTGAAACACTGATGAAGTAAAGCATGATTTCAGGTTGACATTTGATTTTTATTGAATTATTTTTCATTCAAAAATAAGCTGGAGACAGGATGAATAAGGGAAGGTTTGTGAAGTAGATATACTGTCAGCATGAAATGATCATGGTTAATCATAAGAATTACAGTTCTGAAATTTTTGTGAGTAACATGAGTTAATTCATTAAAGGCTAAAGGAGATATGATATACAGCATTATTAAGAGAATAAAGGATTATGTTAAAGTCAGGATATATCGTTTTAACAAACATGATGACGTTAATAATTCAGGGCATAATAAAAAATCAGATGATGATACTTCGAAATATGAATTAAGGAAATGGCATTATGAAAGCGGTCTAATAAAGGCTGAAACATTTTACGTGGATGGAAAACTTGATGGTATTGCAAATTATTATTATGAAAATGGCAATTTAAAGGCCCGTGAGTTTTACCACGATGACCAGCTTACCGGATTGTCTAAATGGTATTATGAATCCGGTGAAGTAAAGAGCGAACGCTATTATAAGGATGGAGTTTTAACTTCCAGAAGAGAATTCGATAAATTGGGCAGAGTAATAAGAACCAGCCTCTCAGATTAAGTAATTTGTTTTGTAGCAGTCAGGCTCTTATTTTTATCGTGCCCTGTATATATATCATCCCCATTAAAAATTAAATAACATGACATCTGTTCAGTATCAATACTCTTATATGAGATTTACTAATCTGAATTTATCCGGGCAGATAAATTCAGACTGGTATATTTTAAAATCCTTAGTCTTAGGTAGCAAATGAAAAAAACTGTACTTGACTATATACTAAAGGTTCGCCTGCCGGTTACCATCTTTGTCATATTATCTTCCATGTCTGTAACTTACTATATTTCAAGGGCTGAGAGAGATGGCGTAGGATACGCGCCGGAGCAGCCTGTTAAATTTTCGCATAAATTACATGCAGGGACTATGGCGGTTGATTGTAAGTATTGTCATACAGGCGTTGATAAATCACGTCATGCAGTAATCCCTTCTGTCAGCATTTGTATGAACTGTCATTCAATTGCCAGAAAGGACAGGCCGGAAATTATCAAACTTACGAAATATTATGAAACCGGTAAGCCCCTCGAATGGAAGAGGATTCACAAGGTGCCGGATTTTGTTTATTTCAATCATAGCATACATGTTAACCGCAATATTAAATGCCAGACGTGCCATGGCGAGATTCAGAATATGGATGTTGCAGAACAGATGAATACCTTTGTAATGTCGGCTTGCTTAAACTGCCACAGGAATGCGTCAGTGATGCTTCCATATATAAAAAATGTTAAAAATGGTCCTGATAATTGCTGGGCTTGTCACAGATAGGAGAAGAATATTAATGCAAATCAATCCGGGTATATCAAATAAGATTGAACGCAGGAGTTTTTTTTACAAATTGAGTAAAGGCTTCGCCGGGCTGTTATTGCTCAATATTTTCCCGTTCAGGTTCATAACCGGGAAAAATAAAAATGCGTCCGGTGAATCTATAAAAGTAACAGTTAATCCTTTAGCAGTAAAATATGGAACAAGAAAGGTAAAGTCTGATGAATAATACTCAGGACGAAAGAAACCGGAAAGATCCCGGCTACCCGGGTAATAACCCTGAAGTAAATGAAACTGATACGGACGGAGTAACCGGTAGTTTTGATATTACTGAATTATCCGGTATTTCAAGGCGTAAATTCCTTGCTCTGTTAAGTGCTTCGACAGCCTTTGCCGTTGCTTCCTGTTCTAATTACAGGGATAAAGGGGAGATAGTTTCTTATAATAAAAAACCTGAAGAGGTTATCCCCGGTGTTGCAAATTTTTATGCTTCAACTTGTACAGGCTGTCATAATACCTGTGGCATATTAATTAAGACAAGGGAGGGTCGCCCTGTAAAAGTTGACGGTAATCCTGAGCATCCGGTAAACAAAGGAAAGATTTGTGCGACCGGTCAGGCGGGCGTATTAAATTTATATGATCCAAACAGGCTTAAAAATCCGGTCAGAATTTCAGACGGGATATCTTCCAAAGCTGCATGGAGCAAAGCTGATGATGTTATTATCTCAGCCATGAACAGTACTCAGAATTCCGGGAAGCATATCGCTGTTCTTACGCACAGCATTCAGTCGCCTGGTACGCTAAAAGTTTATAACGAATTTAAGACAAAATATCCAAATGCCAGGTTCTATAGTTATGAAGTTTTTAATGAAGCTAATAGAAACAGTGCCTGGAAAAAGTCTTATGACAGCAGTATTGTTCCTCTGATTAAATGGGACGAAGCAGAGATAATTCTTTCCTTTGAAGGCGATTTCCTTTCCGGCGAAGGCCACTCGATAGAAACAATAAGAATGTTCGCTTCAAAGCGTGATGCGTTTAATAAAGTTGAATTCAGCAGGTTCTATCAGGCTGAAGGCTCCATGAGCGCAACAGGTATTAATTCCGACTACCGTTTCAGACTAAGGCCGGATCAACAGCAGGAATTTGCTTTGGCTTTACTTTCAGAATTAAATAAAAAACTGAATAATTCTTTAAGTGTCAGCAACGGTATAAGCCTTGCTCAGGCAGTTAAGAAATATAACCTTTCAGAAAAGAATGTTAATCGGTTAGTCACGGACTTATATGAGAAACGCGGCAGGGCGATTGTTTATGCCGGCAGCAGGCTTCCCGAAAGTATGCACCTTATCGTAAATGCGCTTAATGAAGTACTTGGAAACACAAAGCTTTATAACCAGGAGCAGTTTCCGGTCAGCTCCGCTCAGTTATCGACCCCGCAGGAAATTGATGAGCTTGTTAAAAATATGCGGGATGGCAATGTCGGGGTTCTTATTCATGTTGATACTAATCCGGTTTATCATTTCCCGCCTGAATATAATTATGCTGAAGCTCTAAAGAAAGTGCCGCTGGCTTTGAGTCTTACGGAACAGGAAAATGAAACATCATCTGTATGCGCGTACTCTCTGCCATTAAATCATAATCTTGAAAGCTGGGGAGATTATAATACAAGAACCGGGGTTTACAGTCTTCAGCAGCCGGTTATTAATCCGCTTTATAAGACAAGACAAAAAGAAGCTGTATTTCTTGTCTGGTCCTCCGGAAATAAGAATGCCTGGAAAGAGACTGTTTACCATGAATATTTATTAAACAGTTGGGAAAAAGATATATTCCCGAAATTAAACTCGCCACTTGAATTCAAAACTTTCTGGTTTACAGCCCTTGAAAACGGAGTTGTTCTGACATCGGCAGATAATCAGGCTGCTCTGCCGCGGTTTAAGAAAGAATCACTGGCTTCATTAGCCAAGCTGAATGCACCGGATGGTTTTGTTATGTTGTTTAAGCAGAATCATTATCTTGGTGATGGACGGTTTGCCAATAACGGATGGCTTCAGGAACTGCCGCATCCGGTATCTAAAGTTGTCTGGGATAATTATGCCGCAGTTTCGCCCGCTACCGGTAAGGAATTAGGAGTTAAGAATAATGATAAAATTGAAGTAACTATTAATGGACGCAGACAGCAGTTGCCTGTCTTTCTGCAGCCGGGTATGGCTGATAAAATGATTGCAGTTGAATTGGGTTACGGCAGATCAAAGGCGGGAGATGTCGGAACTGATGTTGGCGTAAATGTAAATACTCTCTTAGGGAAGTTTTCTGATATGGGAATTTATCTTTACTCCGACGTAAAAGTGCAGAAGGTTAAAGGTTCTTATAAATTAGTTTCCACGCAGGAGCAGCATTCGCTTGATGAATTGCTGGTAAAAGATCTTCACCTTACGCGTGGCATTATCCGGCAGGGGACTTACAATGAATTTAAGAAGAATCCTGATTTCCTTGAGAAAGATAAACGTGAACAGCCTACTATCATAAAAGAGATTGAGTATAAAGGCGTTAAGTGGGGAATGGGGATTGATTTAAATAAATGTATTGGCTGTAATGTATGCGTAGCTGGCTGTGATGTTGAAAATAATATTCCGGTTGTAGGGAAAGATCAGGTTGACGCGGGTCGTGTAATGCAGTGGGTCAGAGTTGACCGTTATTATTCAGGCACGCCGGAAGAGCCTGTCGTATATACTCAGCCGATGCTTTGCCAGCACTGTGATACAGCTCCATGCGAGAATGTTTGTCCGGTTGCGGCAACATCGCACAGTCCCGATGGTCTAAACCAGATGACATATAACCGCTGCGTTGGTACAAGATATTGTTCAAACAACTGTCCTTACAAAGTCAGACGTTTTAACTTCTTTAATTTCAGAGATCATTTTGCAGACGGTTATTATCAGCAGGAACCGGTTGAACTTGCATTTAATCCTGAGGTTACAGTCCGTTCGCGCGGTGTTATGGAAAAGTGTACGTTTTGTATTCAGAGGATTATGGAATCCAGGGCAGTGGCTATTAAGGAAAACAGACCTCTTAAAGGGAGTGATGTTCAGACTGCCTGTCAGCAGGCTTGTCCTTCAAAAGCTATTGAATTTGGCGATGTAAACGATCCTGAATCGGTTGTATCAAAATATAGAACTCACGAGCTTGGTTATCACGTTCTGGCTGATATTAATACCAGACCGAACGTAACTTACCTTGCTAAATTAAGGAATACATTCCCGGAGGATAAAGAGTGATCGTTGATTATACAAAAGAGATTTCGGTAATAGACGGCAAACCATCTTTTGCAGATATTGAGAATGTAATTGCTGCTCCTTTAGATGTTAAGCCTGATAAAAAATATTTTATAGCTTTGTCCATTACATTAACAATGCTTGCAATTGGCGGGATTAGTCTTGGACTGACCTTTTATTATGGTATTGGTATGTGGGGCAATAACCAGCCCGTGGGCTGGGCTTTTGATATTACTAACTTTGTTTTTTGGATTGGCATCGGTCATGCGGGAACGTTAATCTCAGCAATTTTATTTTTGCTCAGACAAAAATGGAGAAACGGTATATCCAGATTTGCTGAAGGCATGACAATCTTTGCAGTATTAACGGCGGGTATTTTTCCGCTTATTCATGTGGGACGTTCCTGGCTTGCCGGTTATTTATTTCCTTATCCAAATGAACACGGCATCTGGGTAAATTTTATCTCACCTCTTGTATGGGATGTATTTGCTGTCAGCACTTATTTAACTGTTTCTTTAGTTTTTTGGTATATTGGACTTATTCCTGATCTTGCTACTTTAAGAGACAGGACGACTAACAAAATTAAAAAACTTTTATATTCAGTCTTTAGTCTTGGCTGGCGTCATTCGAGCAGGCACTGGCATCATTACGAAATGGTTTATCTTGTTCTGGCCGGCTTTGCTACTCCGCTTGTGTTGTCTGTACATACAATCGTAAGTTTTGACTTTGCAACATCAGTACTGCCCGGCTGGCATACGACAATCTTCCCTCCTTATTTTGTAGCGGGCGCGGTATTTTCCGGTTTTGCAATGGTTCAGAACGTATTAATTATTGTCAGAAAGATATTTAACTTTGAACATATAATTACCGTAAAAACTCTTGAAAGAATGAATAAAGTTATGTTGCTTACCGGCTCGATGGTAGGTTATGCTTACGGAATGGAATTTTTTATCGCATGGTACAGCGGCAATCCTTCAGAACAATTTGTTTTTATTAACAGAGCTATGGGACCTTATGCCTGGGCATACTGGACAATGGTTTCATGCAATGTAATATCTCCGCAACTTTTCTGGTTTAAGAAGATAAGGACTACTATTCCGGTTATGTTTGTAATTGGCGTGTTTGTAAACGTTGGCATGTGGTTCGAGCGTTTTGTAATTATTGTAACATCGCTGTCAAGAGATTTTCTGCCGTCAAGCTGGAGAATGTTTACGCCTACGCTTGTTGATTTTGGGATATTAATCGGCAGTTTTGGAATGTTCTTTACTTTTTTATTACTCTTTATAAAAACAATGCCGGTTGTTTCTATCTCGGAAGTTAAGGCTGTTATTTTTGGAGCGCAGCCTAAACATCATCATGACCATGGTTCAAAAGAAGAACCTGAAACAATCCGCTCAGGAGTAAATCATGTCTGATAAAATTCTTTACTCTGTTACGGGAGTGTTTGATACTCCGGATGAAATTATTAAAGCGGCCGAGGCAGCAGCAGACGCCGGTTATACAAAGTATGATATAAACACCTCATACCCTGTGCATGGAATGTCAAACGCCATGAGGATTAAGCCGTCTTCGTTAAGTTATATTGCTTTAGTCTTTGGCTTAAGCGGTGCTGCGCTTGCTTTACTGGCGATGTGGTATATTTCTTCTTCAAGCTATCCGCTTATCATCGGGGGCAAACCATATTTCTCGCTGCCGGCTTTTATACCGATTATTTTTGAGATTACGGTATTGCTGGCTTCAGTAATGACTGTCGTTTCAATGCTTGCTATATTCTTTAAATTCCCGAATAACTCGCATCCTCTGCATGATACCCGTTATATGAAAATGGTTTCATCGGATAAATTCGGTATAAGCATTCAGGCATCCGATCCGCTCTTTGATGAGAAAAAAGTAAACAGATTTTTAGTCATACTTGGAGCGCAGTTAATTACTAAAATTTATTTTGATGAGGATGAATTAAACGTAAAGAACAATGTTTTTGAACCAAAGTTTATTGGATTTCTTGCAATGGTATTCCTCGCGGTAGCCGGACTTACTTATTTTACATTAAATTATCTTATGTTCATGCCGCCGTTTAACTGGATGGCAAATCAGCCTAAGCTAAACCCTCAGCATAAAACAGTACTGTTTGCCGATGGCTTTGGAATGAGGCTGCCCGTAGAAGGTTCCGTTGCAAGAGGATTTGAGCCTTATCTGTATAAAGGGAATCAGGCATCGGCTTCAAAAAATCTTATTAATCCGCTGCTTCCTGTTAAGGAAAATCTAAGCATGGGCAGGATGAAATTTGATATATTCTGCAGTCCCTGCCATGGCTATTTTGCAAAAGGAGACAGCAGGCTTCGCGGTCAGTTTCCAAATCCTCCAAGCCTGCATTCTGAGAAGGTCCGGAATTTCAGGGATGGAGATATTTATCATATAATCACCGAAGGTCAGAATGTTATGCCGTCTTACGCTAAACAGATTTCAAGGGAGGAGAGATGGGCAGTTATTTTGTATGTGAGGGCTTTACAGAGATCTCAAAACGCGAAGGAGACTGACATAAAATGAGTTTAACTGATAACACAATCAACACATCAGAAAAAGGATTGCCTGAGAATAAAAAACAGTTGTCTCCTAAACTTAGTAAGCTTGGCTGGGGATTGTCTCTGACCGGGGCAGTACTGATGGTCGTTGCTTTTTCAGTCGATAAGACGCGTGCTTCTTTTAACCTTCTTATACTTTTAATGTTTTTAATGAGTATCGGGCTGGGTTCGCTTTTTCTGGTAGCGCTTGAGTATGCCGCGGGGGCCGTATGGAGTGTTCCCTTCAGAAGAATAAGTGAATTTTTATCAGGAGTTTTGTTCATTCTGCCGGTTATCGTGGCTGTCTTAATATTTAATATGCATGACCTTTACCACTGGACTCATCTCGATGCGGTTAAGTCCGATGTAATTCTGACGAAGAAAAGCCCATATCTCAATACAACCTTTTTCATTATCAGAACGGCGGTCTTTATGGGTCTTTGGCTTATATTCCGCTTCTTTTTGATTCGTAATTCAAAAAAACAGGATAAGTCAAAAGACCCGCGGCGGACAACCAAAAACATAAAATTATCAGCCGTATTTATTCCTGTCTTTGCTATATCGCTTACATTTTCTGCAATTGACTGGATGATGTCGCTTGAGCCTCATTGGTACTCTACAATTTATGGTGTTTATTATTTCGCGGGAACTATACTCACAGCTCTTTCAGCTGCAACGATTATTATTGTTCTCCTTAGTAACAGAAACTACTTCCCCTTTAAGTTAATAAAAGATCATTATTACAGTTTTGGCGCGCTGATGTTCGCTTTTGTCAATTTCTGGGCATATATAGCCTTCAGTCAGTATATGCTTATCTGGTATTCCAATATCCCGGAAGAAACTACCTGGCTGTTTGCCCGTTGGGCGGGAAGCTGGAAATATGTATCGCTCGGACTTATATTCATTCATTTCGTAATTCCATATTTCGCACTTTTATCGCAGACTTCAAAGATGAACCCAAAGCGGCTGTTGATTATGTCGGTCTGGCTACTGGCTGCTCATTATTATGATCTTTACTGGCTGATAATGCCGAGTTACAGCAGGGCGGGTGCGGTCTTCGGCTGGATGGAAATTGCTTTTCCTGTAGCGGCTATAGGAATTGTTATAGTGTTATTTATATTAAAAGCTAAAAATAATAATCTTATTCCTGTTGGCGATCCCAAGCTTCAAAGCGGGATTGATTTCCGTCTCTAAATTAAGGGTCTTAAAATGGATAATAAACTATATAATGAAAATAAACCGCAAATTGAAGAAGAAATTAACTTTCTTAATGTTATAAAAACCCCGTCAAGATGGTTTGGACTTATTTATCCATATTTCCTTGCAGTAATTTTTATCGCGGGCTATTATTATGTTATTAATATAAATCAGGCTCAGATAAATACATCGCCGTATGTTATTGCCGATTCAGCCAACATTTTTAAAGATGTAAAGGCTACAAAAGGGAGTATCTCAAAAGGAATTGATATTAAGGAAATCGCAAAGCCTTCCGAAGTATCAATAAATAAGGGTAAGGCTCTGTTCCTGACAAATTGTATCTCCTGCCACGGCGTCGCCGGAATGGGCGATGGTCCTGCGGGCGCCATGCTTAATCCTAAACCACGAAACTTCCATGCTCTTGAAGGATGGAAAAATGGACGAAAGTTCTCCGATATGTTCAGGACGGTTCAAAAAGGAATTCCAGGCAGCGCAATGCCTGCCTTTGAATATATACCTAATGAAGACAAAGTTGCTTTGATTGGGTTTGTTCGTACATTCAGGACTGATTTTCCTCAGACAAACGAGCAGGAACTTGCTGAGATGGATAAAGCCTATAATCTTTCCAAAGGGACTGTTACTCCGGCTCAAATTCCGGTTTCGCAGGCAGTTGAGCTTCAGTCATCCGATATTTCGTCTGAAGTTAAATTAGTGAATAATGCATTTATTTTTACAAAACTTAATGAAAATGATCCTGGTGGAAAGATTTTTGAGGCGGTTGCAGGTGATAAATTAAAAGCGTTGACGTTTTTGAGTAAATCAAATGCCTGGCAGGAAAGTCCTTCGGAGCTGATAAAAACAGTTTCAGTCTCCCTTATTGTTAATGGTTTCAAACCCGATGTTATTAATCTTAGTCAAAGCCGGTTAAATGACCTGTTTAGCTTTCTTAAAAGGGCAAAAATCTCTAAAGGCTGATAAAATAATAGATTACAGTTTGGCTCACTTAAAATCGCAGGTGAAAATTTCACTTTTGTTCCTATAAAAGTTAAATCTATAGGAATAAAAGTAATATTTATAGGAACAAAAGTTAAATCTATAGGAACAAAAATAACATTTATAGGAATAAAAGTTAAATCTGTAGGAACAGAAGTAACATTTATAGGAACGAAAGTTAAATCTGTAAGAACAAAAGTAATATCCGGACCTGTAAAAATAAAATCTGAGTCTTAGTATATTCCAAATTGAACCTGATAATTTACGGCGGTCTGTATGGATAGAGTTTTACCATTGATTAGCAGAAGAG
>JBAXDX010000075.1:0-14191 GCA_037140715.1 Ignavibacteria bacterium | reverse complement strand
TTTGATATAAACTCAGGTTATTAAATGTCAATGTTTTAATGAAACGTTATACTAGGAATGAAAAAATAAATAAAAATCAAAGAATTATAATAGATAAACAGGGCAGAATTTATTTGTCTGGCATCAGGTCACTTTTCCTGTTAAAAGGAGAAGAATTTGTTAAAATATTTGAAAAATTAAGAATTTCAAAAAATCGGAATTTTTTATTCAGGAACCGAATTGGCGAGATTCTTCTCACAGATGATAATACCGCATATAAAATAAAAGGTTCGAAAGCAGAGGCGGATAGTTCTTACAACCAGTTCCTCAGCCCTGATCTGACGGCATTTTATGAGAGCCGTTCAGGAATAATCTGGACGGGTGAAAGTAACGGCGTTATTTCCAGATTCGATGGGAAAATAATAAGAAAATTTTCACTTCCCGAAAAGAAGAGAATAACTAATATTTCAGAAGATTTGAACGGTAATATTTATTTTTGTACGCAAATCGGTCTGTTTAAATTTGAGAACGATAAGCTTGATAATATCTTAACCCCTAAAGATACGCTTGCAAGAACTGTTATTTCAGCTTTTACGGATCGGGAAAACAATATCTGGGCTTGTACTAATACCGGAGTCTATAGAATAAGTAAAAACAATTGTTATAAGATCAGGCATAATGTAATAGAGAACATGGGTCGGATTAATGCCATTGCTCAGGATAATAAAGGGGATATATGGTTTGGAAGCAATGATAAAGGCATAGCGATTTATGATGGAAAAACATTTGCTCCATTTTCTGGTTTTAGTACATCTGCCCGGATCCATTCGATTATGTGCGGACAAGATAAATCGGTCTGGATTGCCTCTAATGCCGGTTTGTTCCAAATTAGGAATTCCAACATTAAGAAGTATACGAAGGAAGACGGACTTGTAAATAATATTGTTGCATCCAGGATTATTGAAGATAAACATTCAAATATTTGGTTTAGAAATTATAAGGAGATTTGCAGATTTGACGGACAGAAATTTCATTATAACGAACTTAAATCTGCTGACAAAACTAAAAATCGCATCATTAAAAGCATATCCGGCAGTCCTCTGGTTGTAACTTCTGATGGGATTTTCGATGAACATGACCGGCTGGTTTTCAAGATTACTTCTGATGAATTCCATAAGCTGTACAGCAAAACGGTGATGTTGATTGAGCAGGATAATGATGGCACCTATTGGGTTTGCATTTCGGGCGAAGGATTCTGTATGCTAACCAAGGAAGGAAAATTTGGACGGATGATATCTGCCGATGACGGGTTGCTTGATAATTATTTTTTTAATTCTATGATTGACAGCAGAGGATTTTTATGGCTGGGAAACATAGGCGGATTCAGCAGATTTGACATTAATACGTACAAAAAAACCGGTGAAATATTGTTCGAAAATTATATTAATGATGAAAGCTATATTACCTCGGTAGTGCGTTGCTTCTTTGAAGATAAGGCTTCGAATATTTGGATTGGCACTACGCATGGACTTAAGAGAATTGATGCTAAAAATTTAATCAATGCTAATAACATAATCTCTCCCGATGTTCATATAACAGGATTAAAGCTTTTTCTTAACAAGTTTGATTATTCCAAATTTTCCGATAGTTTGGAGAAAGAATCGGGACTTCCTGTAAATTTGACATTGCCCCATGATCAAAATTATCTTTCATTTAGTTTTATCGGATTAAACTACTCGAATCCGGAAGAAGTGGATTACCGTTATAGTCTGAGCGGATTTGATATATCCTGGTCTCCGATTGTTAAATCAAATGAAATTACATATACAAATCTGCCACACGGCAATTATAAGTTCATGGTAAAGGCAAAAAATAAGAACGGGCTTTGGAGCCGGAACCAGTCCGAGTTTTGCTTCACAATAAACCAGCCGTATTGGCAGACCTGGTGGTTCTATTCTATCTGCCTGCTGATTGTTGCCGGAACATTATACGGGTACATTAAAGTGCACACCTTTCAACTTGAAAAAAGGAAAGCTGAACTAAAAAAAATGGTTGAACTAAGGACACTTGAACTTCGTAATGGAAAAGAGAAAGTGGAAGCGATTAACCAGGAGCTTGAGAAAAGCATATATCAGCTCGCCCAGCTTAATAAAATACAGGGAAAGTGGCTCCAGGAACTTAGCGAATCAGAGCAGCAGTTACTTGAGGACAACAGGAATAAGGATAAGTTTTTTACCATAATATCACACGATCTTAAAAGTCCCTTTAGGGCGTTGCTAATGTATTCTGCGTCAGTACTAAAAAAAATTGATAGCATTTCAAAAGATGAAATTAAGGAATACACTCTGAATATAACTAAATCGGCGCAGAATGTTTATAATTTGCTTGAGGATGTGCTCGAATGGTCGCGGATTAAAATCGGCGGTACTCAGTTTAATCCTCATTGTTTTGATTTGTCAGCCGTCATTAGCCAGACCGTTGAAATTCTTGATGGGAACATTAAGAAAAAAAAAATTCGTGTAATAAACAGGACCAGGAGCGACTTAAAGACTTATGCTGATGAGCAAATGATCATATCGGTAATAAATAATCTTATTTCAAATGCTGTTAAATTTACTCATCCCGGCGGGAAAATTGAAATTTTTTCTACCATTCAGCCAAAAATGGTTGAGATTACAGTTAAAGATAATGGAATTGGTATGAACAACGAGGAACTGGGAAAGCTTTTTAGAATTGAAGAACACTTCTTTAGGAATGGCACCGCGAATGAAACCGGCACAGGTCTTGGACTGATTCTTTGCAGGGAGTTGATCGAGAAAAACTATGGGAGCATTGTTGTCGAAAGCCATCAGAATAAAGGAAGTTTATTCAGATTTTCTCTGCCAAAAGATGAAAATGTTTACCTGGAGCTTAGTCAGGGTTGATACTGGAAACTTTTAATTTTGTAATTACGTCCGCCTGTTCTGAACTGTCCTGCTATTTTTATTTTAAATTGCATGCCGTCATTTCTCATTGTGAGACAAAATAATTAATAGTACGTCTCTCCCCCGCTTCGTATCTCATCATTACTGATACATTATATGCAAATACGCTTAACTGCCATAAATATCATTGGTATGAAAACTATTTGTTAATTTTTTCGATGCCTGAAGCTGGTTCTTACATTCTCTATCCGGTTCTCTGGCTCCGGGTACTTCTTAAAATATGATGCATGCTATTTAAAATGCCAATAATTCTATTATCGTACACCCGAACCGGCTTTCTTATTGAATAACATGTACTAATTTTGTATTATAACAACTTATTTTTTAAAAAGTGAGAGGTATATCAGTTGGAAACAACACAATCTTCAGATAAAATGTGGGCGCTGATCCTTGGCGCCTCGAGTGGTTTTGGCGGAGCGGCGGCGGTTGAACTTGCAAAGAATGGGTATAGCATTTTTGGCGTTCATCTTGACCGTCAGGTAACAATGCCTAATGTTCATGCAATTATTGAGAAAATTGAAGCATACGGACAGAGTGCTGTTTTCTTTAACATTAATGCTGCCGATGAAATCAAGCGGGAAGAAGTTTTAGGCGAAATTCAGGACAGATTCTCTGAGTCCAAAGAGAATAGCAAAATAAAAGTTTTAATTCATTCATTGGCTTTCGGCAGCTTAAGACCTTATTTCGCAAAAAAAACAGAAGAAGCTATTACTCCGGCCTCAATGACTATGACGCTTGATGTAATGGCTCACAGTCTTGTTTACTGGACGCAGGGTCTAGTAGCAAAAAATTTATTCGCTGAAGGCGGAAGAATATTTGCTCTTACCAGCGCTGGTTCACAAACTGTAATACCAAGTTATGGTGCGGTATCCGCTGCAAAGGCGGCTCTCGAAGCCCACATCCGACAGATAGCCGTTGAATTAGGATTTATGAAGATAACCGCAAATGCCATTATGGCTGGCGTTACCGACACTCCTGCTGTTCAGAAAATCCCTGGAGCAGTAAAAATGCTTGAAGCTGCAAAGCTGAAAAACCCAAGGGGAAAATTAACTGTCCCTGAAGAAGTTGCAAAAGCAATCGTTTTGCTTTGCGATGAAAGATCAGGATGGATGTCAGGCAATGTCATCGGTGTTGATGGCGGAGAATATATAGTTAACTACGTAGGTGAAAAAATCTGCCGGGGCTTTTAACTCTCTGATTTAGAATTGACAGAATCAGGTTTGTTGTTTAGATGAAATTTATGAAGCGGTTTTTTTAGAACGTCTGTATTTCTTATTGAATGTTTTTCTCCCTGTCTTTCAATAAGTTGGAATTTCCCGCTTCCCGAATAATATGTGTATTTTGGGGGATATGTGAGTAATACAAGTAATAAATCAATAATTTAAGGTTTAGTGAAAATGTTTGAATTCGATTTTACTGAAGAGCAGCTAATGTTGCGTGATATGGTTCGTGATTTTACAAATAATGAAATAAAACCGATAGCGGCTAAAATTGATGCGGAAGAAAAGATACCAAGAGAGTTAATAGATAAACTGGCAGAAATAGGTGTGCTTGGCGTTTCGTTTCCCGAAGAATATGGTGGTAGCGGATTTGGAGAAGTTGGTTACTGTCTGACTCAGGAAGAAATTGCCCGCGGATGTATGTCAACAGCTACTTTTATTGGTGCTCATCAATCAATTGGGACTAATGTAATTTATCTAGGCGGGTCAGAAGAGCTTAAGCAAAAATATGTTATACCATTGGCAAAGGGAGAATACATCGGAGCTTTCTGTCTTACCGAAGCACAGGCAGGCAGCGATTCTTTTAACCTGAAAACACGGGCCCATTTGGATGGTGATGAGTGGGTGCTTAATGGCGATAAACTCTGGATTACAAATGGCGGAATTGCGGATATAGTTTCAGTATTCGCGCGTACTCCAAAGGGTATTTCCGCTTTTGTTGTCGAAACAAAATGGTCAGGTTTCCATGCCGGTCCTCCTGAAAAGAAAATGGGTATAAAAGGAAGTATGACAAACGCAATTAATTTTGATAATGTCCGTATTCCAAAGGAAAATATGATTGGTCAGGATGGACGTGGCTTCCTGGTCGCAATGAAGACTCTTGATGCCGGCAGATTAGGACTTGGTGCGGCATGCCTCGGCGCTGCGAAAGAGCTTTTGGAATTATCGACAAAATATGCAAAGGAAAGAGAACAGTTCGATACAACAATCAGTAACTTTCAGGCTATTCAGTTTATGCTTGCTGAAATGGCGGTAATGATTTATAGTATGGAGTCAATCGTTTACAGAACGGCCGTTGATTATGATATGAAGAAAAACGTATCCCGTCAGTCAGCTATTGTTAAATATTTCTGCTCTGAATCGCTTGATAAGATAGCAGACTTTGCTGTTCAGATACACGGAGGTATGGGATATTCAAGAGAACTGCCGATAGAGAGATTTTATAGAGATTCAAGAGTCAACCGTATCTTTGAAGGCACAAATGAAATTCAGAAGGGTATTATTGCAAGAGACGTATTAAAGAAAAACGGTGCGCTGTAATAATTTGGGAAATAGTCTATTTATTAAACTTCCCTGAAGTTAATTGTTTTTTGATTGGTAAATATTATAAATAAACCGGATATTATTTACCGCTATTAAAATTATGTAAGGAGAAATGTTATGAAACCAGTTCAGTTCACAGATGCAAATTTTGATGCCGAGGCACTTAATTCTGATATTCTTGTTGTTATAGATTTTTGGGCTGTATGGTGCGGTCCCTGCCGCATGATTGCTCCAATAATCGAACAGCTTGCAATCGAATATGAAGGAAAAGTAAAGGTGGGAAAACTGGATATTGATGAAAATCAGCAGACAGCTATTAAGTACGGAGTCAGAAGTATTCCTACGGTATTACTTATTAAAGATGGCAAAGTTGTCGATACCATTATTGGTGCCGTTCCAAAGCCCCAGCTTGTTCAAAAAATTCAGAGTTATGTGAATTAATTTTTTACAAATAAAGCCTCCTTTTTAAGGTGGCTTTATTTGATTCTTATCAGAAATTTAGATGCTGTCTCAGGTCATTCCAAACATAAATATCTAAGTTTGCTAATTATTTTACGAAGTAACTATTCAACCATTTTATTAAATTTAAAGGAGGTCAATCAATACTAAAATTTTTTTACGAGGTTCTAATATCCTTATGGACAATTAATTAATTTAGGAGAATAGTATGCAGAAAAAAATTATTTACTTTTTTTTACTTTTATGCCTTATACCTGTATTATTAATGGCAGGTACAAAGGGAAGAATCAAAGGTAAGATTACCGATATGCAATCCGGTGAGCCCTTAATAGGTGCCAACGTAATTGTAGAAGGTACTTCATCAGGTTCAACATCTGATGTAAATGGCGAATTTGTTATTCAGAACCTGGAAGCAGGATCATATCAGCTACACGCTTCTTTCATTGGTTATCAGACTATCAGCGTTACAAACGTACGCGTTAGTTCCGATTTGACCGTTGAACAAAATTTCCGGTTGCCGGCTGAAGGCATTTCAGTCGCGACTGTAACAATCATAGCGCCTAAACCTTTGGTAAACAAAGATAACACTAACGCTATCCGCGTAACAACCAGTGAAGATATTAAGGCATTGCCTATAAGAAGCGTTGCCGGCATTTATTCATTAACAGCAGGTGTTACTACTTTAAACGGCAATGTTTATATGCGGGGTGGCCGTTATGATGAAGTTGGTTATTATCTCGAAGGTATTTCTGTAAAGAATCCTTATTCGGGACAAAACGGAGTTACAGTATCGCCAGATGCCGTTGAAGAAATTCAGGTTCAGGCAGGCGGTTATACCGCTGAATTTGGCGGTGCCAATTCTGGACTTGTTCGTCAGCAGTTAAAGAGCGGCACGCCGCAATATAAAGCAAGCGTTGAATATATTACAGATAATCTAACCTTCAAAAGCAAAAATAAAGCCTTTGACGGTGACAGAAGATTAGGCGCTTACTGGTATGGTTATGATGAACTTAGTGCTGTTTTAAGCGGCCCATTGTCAGACCCAAGAATTAAATTCTTCGCTAACATTGACTATAACTTTCAGAGAGACAGGAACCCATATCCGTATACTGGGATTAATTTAGGTCTTGTTGGAGATAAGACAACGGGCGATACAATTAATTTTGTTATTCCTGCGGGTGCTCAGCCTGCAAACATGCGACAGGCCTATACATATACCGGTACTGTTAACTTTGATTTTGCTCCGGTTCTTTTTAGATTATCCGGAACTCTTACCAATATTAAATCCGATGTTTTAAGATCTAATGGTACTGTATTGGATTTTCTGAATACCAGAATCGGTGTAAATGAAAGCTCCAACGGCACTTTCAACGCTAAACTTACAAATGTGTTAAGTCCGGATTTATTCTATGAATTGTCAGGTGGTTATTCATTAATGACCGCCAAAACATTTGACCCTTACCTGAAAGATAACTTTCTTGCTTACGGCGACAGTGTTGCTAATGCAAATGCCGGTATTGTATGGGCAAGATCCGCAAAAGACCTCGCGAGTTTAACAAGTTCAGGCCGGTATGCTGCTCCTGCTCCTAAGGTTATCTTTGGTTATTCTTTTACCGGTGAAAATACTGTTCAGACCAATTATTCCAAGACCGATTACAGCGGTTTAACATTTGCGGGTAATTTATCTTATCTGATTGGAAAGACGCACTCAATTAAACTTGGCGGTGAAATACAGTCTTATACTTTAAGAACCTTTAACGGTATTAGTCTCAATCTTGCTTCACAGATTGCCAATGCTCGGGCGGTTAATCCAAATGCTAATCTGGATTCTTTGCAGAGAGTAACAGTTCTGAATAACGGAGGTAACACTTACGGCTATGACGCGTTAGGTAATGAAACAGACGGCACTTCTGCATCTGATCCTTTGTTGCTCAATAAAGCTGATGCTCCTCATAAGCCTTTATTTGTAAGCGCTTTTGTTCAGGATAAGATAGAATATCAGGATCTCGTAATTAACGTTGGTTTAAGATATGACTATTACAATGTTGACAATAAGATGCTTGTTGATCCAAGAAGACCTGAATTAGGAATCGACAAAAATACTGGTCAGGTACTAGCCGCCGGCTGGAAGGATGTTCCTGCATTCAGTATGGTCAGCCCGCGTATCGGTTTCTCTTTCCCTGTTACTGATAAAACAGTTTTTCATGCTCAGTATGGAAAATTTGTTCAGGAAACAAAATTACGCGACATTTATTCAGGTTATTCAAGACTGGGTTATGAACTTAGAACAGCAAACTTCTTTAGCACTCCATTTGGTAAATATCTCAAGCCTACGCGTACAACTCAGTATGAACTTGGTTTCATACAGCAGTTAACAGATTTTATGTCAGTTGACATTACCGGTTTTTATAAAGATTTAAAAGATCAGGTAGTATTTGCACAGCAGGCTGTTGATAAAACTTCTCCTTACAAATCATATAATACTTTAGCCAATGGCGATTTCGCTACAACTAAAGGTGTTGAAATTACATTCACAATGAGAAGATACGAAAGACTATCTATCAACAGTTCTATTTCATTCCAGGATGCGAAGGGAACCGGTTCTTCAACTGCTTCTTCTGTAGGTATAGTGGGTGCCCCGCTTGACGGAACAACTATTTACAGTCCGCATGTAATTTCTCCGCTGGATTTCAATAATGCGCTCAGAGCTAACGCTAACTTTGATTATCGTTTTGCTGACGGCGATGGTCCTGTGTGGTTACAGAATGCCGGTCTCTCTCTTCTTTTGAGATATTCAAGCGGTCATCCATTTACGCTTGGAACAGGCGGGACTAATCTTGAAGGCGATGCGAGAGACAGAACTCCTCTCGAACCGCTTAATTCTTCTGTAACTCCCTCAACTTTTACAATTGATTTGAGAGTTGACAAAACTATCAAATTGCTTGATAACCTTTCGGCTAATATTTATGTTCAGGTTCTGAACTTATTAGACAGAAGGAACGTGGAGAATGTATTTTTAAGAACAGGCGCGCCTAATGACGATGGCTATCTTGGCGACCCGAATCTCTCAGGTTCAACAATAGCCAGCTATGGATCGCAGTATATTCCTTTTTACAAAGCAATGAACATTGACTATGCAGAAAAGTATCAGAATGCTGTCCTTAGCGGTATTTATGGCGCTCCTCGTCAAATTAGATTAGGAATTAGATTAGAATACTAATTTTTGATTTATTATTACAAACAAAATATTGATAGGAGTTTTAGAAAATATGAATTATAGATTATTAAAAGTAATTAGTTTTATTTTGCTTTTTGCCGGCATCTTTACTTATTCCTTTCCGGAAGGCGTAACAGCTGGTAAAAAGAATTCTTTACGTAAGGTTGCCGGAACGCCTAACCATGCCATGCTTAATATTAACAATATATCTACATATATTTATAATGACGGCATATCAGATCAAAATACTCTTGGCAACTCCGGCTTTGTTTATCCAAAAGGTACTGGTAAGTCTGCCGTATATTGCACAGGATTCGTACTTGGCGGTAAAGTAAACGGACAAGTACGTGTTGGCGGTTCTACTTATCAGTCAGGCATTACTCCCGGCAGAATTATAGACAGTACAACTGCTCAGAATCCGGATGATGGCGATGTTCGCATTTACAGAGTAAGACGCGACTGGAAGACCGGTTCAATGAGTGCTGAAGTCCGCGATGGTGAAGGTACTGAAAAAGAAGTAAAAGATCAGTATGAAAAAGACTGGAATGAATGGCCGGCTACTTATGGCGCTCCTTATACAGATATTGATGGTAACGGTTCTTATGATCCTGCTATTGATATTCCTGGCGTTACCGGAGCCGATCAAACTATCTGGTATGTTGCCAATGATTTAGATGATACTAAATCAGCGTCTTTCTATGGCTCTGCTCCAATGGGTATAGAAATACATCTGACTGTATGGGGATATTCATCGGCTGGTCCGTTAGGAAATATGTTATTCAGAAAGTACACACTTATCAATAAGAGCAGTACTGACATTACCGATGCTTATGTGTCTATATGGAGCGATCCTGATAATGGGGGTGCAACAGACGACTATGCCGGTTGTGATTCTACTTTAAGTCTTGCTTATGTTTATAATGCCACAGTTCCTGACGAGATTTATGGAGCTAATCCTCCAGCGGTAGGCTTCGATTTCTTTCAGGGACCTATAGTTGACGGCGCGACAAGCGATTCAGGTATCTTTAACGGTAAAAGAATTTATGGGAAGAAAAATCTTCCTATGTCGTCTTTCTATTACTTCATTAACAGCGATGCTGTTTATCATGATCCTGATTTTGCTAACTATCAGACCGGAGCTCTCCGTTTCTACAACCTTTTGTTAGGTCGAATATCAGTAACAGGTGAACCGTTTCCTATACCGCCGGCTTTAGGCGGTGGCATTACAAAGTTCCCTCTCTCAGGTGATCCCGTTACTGGAACCGGTTACCTTGACGGCATTCTTTATGCAAAAGGCGACCGTAGAATTGGTTCGGTTGCCGGTCCTTTTACTCTTAAGGCAGGGGACGTTCAGGAAGTTGTAGTTGCTGAAATCATTGCAGGCGGTCCTAGTTCCGGCTTAAATAATATTAAGTCTGTTGAATTATTAAAGAGTTATGATAAAGTAGCTCAGAAAGCTTATGATGATTTCTTCGTTCTTCCTTCAGCTCCGGAAGCTCCCCAGGTAACGGCAACTGAATTAAATCAGGAAGTTATTCTTAACTGGGGATCAGACTCAGCCAGAGTAGCAAATACTGAAAATCATAATCTCAAAGGTTTTACATTCCAAGGCTACAATGTTTATCAATTACCTACACAGGGTGCGATAAAAAAAGAAGCTGTTCGTATAGCTACTTATGACATTGTTGACGAAGTGAAATATATCTTAGGCGATGTTGTTGATCCTGCGACTGGCGTTACTTTGAAAGAAGTTCAGCAGTTTGGTTCAGACAACGGCATTTCCAGAACACTTATGTTAAAAAATGATGCTTTTACCAATCTGCCCCTTGTTAATGGCAAGAAGTATTATTACGCAGTTACGGCTTATGCTTATAATCCTGATATACTGGCAGTTCCAAACAACCTTGAAAATCCAATAGCTTCAATGGTTGTAATTCCTCATGCTCCGGATCCTGGCACAAGATACAATTCATCTTATGGAGATACTCTTGCAGTAACCAGACTCTCCGGCGTTAGCGAAGGCGGAGTTGTTGCTCTTGTTGTTGATCCTAAGGCTGTTACAGGTCATGATTATAAAGTTGAATTCGAAAACGTCAGTGGCGCTTTCCTATGGAAACTTACCGATGTAACAACCAGTCAGGTTAAGATTAGTAAACAGACAAACCAGACTGGCGATGATTCTTACCTGATAGTTGATGGCATTATGGTAAAAGTAATCGAAGCTCCTGAAGGTATGAAAACTCAGGATATGTACACAACCAATGATGCTTTATTATGGGGGTGGGCTGGCTTGCCAGCTCCCGCTAACAGAAGATGGTCATGGTTGAATGCTAATACAGATTCTTACTTCTTAGAGAATTTTGGGGCTGGAGCTGGCGCAGGTAATTCAATAGGCAGTTACGTTTCATGGTCGTGGTTTTCAGTCGGCGGTTCTTCTTTAACTCCGGATAAAATGCGAAACGTTATTCTGAAGTTTACAGCAACTGACGCCGATGGTAATTATACCAGTCCTGGCGATGAAAACATTTCTTATGCTTACAGATATTTAAGGGGAGCCACGGCTACAGTTGCAAAGCCTGAATTTGCTCCTTTTATAAAAGTTACGGATACAAGCTATGCGTTCCAGGATTTTACAAAGGCAATACCTTTTTCAGCATGGGATACTGAAGCGCAACCTAACAGAAGGCTTGCGGTTGGTTTTCTTGAAAATAACGTTGCCGCAGGCTTGGTTGACGGTAAATACTGGCCAGGGTTTACATCTGCAGTTACCAGTAATTCCGCTCCAACAAGTCCAAGAGAATGGTTCTATATTTTTGACGTGGATTACAAAGAAACCCTGGATTCATCTCTTGCAAGAAATGTTTATTATAATCCAATGCCTGTTATGTATTATGGTATGCCGAACAGAAAAGATTACTGGAGAGCCAGCGATCAGTTTGGTCTATACACAAATCATATCAACGTAACAACAGACGTTTTTAAGTTTACTTCTAAAACTGTTACTAAGAGCGATGATCTGGCTAAGACAGATGTTGATGCAGTCAATGTTTTTCCAAATCCTTATTACGCTGTTAATTCTCAGGAGTTAAATAAGTATCAGAGATTTGTAACCTTTAATCATCTTCCAATTAATGCAAAGTTAAGAGTGTTTAACCTTGCCGGTCAATTAGTAAGAACAATCGATAAGGATCCTGCAGGCGGGCAGTTCTGTAAGTGGGATCTTAATACTGACTCCGGATTGCCGGTAGCAAGCGGTCTTTACATTGTTCATATTGATATGCCTGATTTAGGTAAGACTAAAATATTAAAAGTGGCTGTTATCCAGGAACAACAAATCTTAGACAGATTTTAGTCAAATAACAGTCAGGAGAATAAAATGAAAAATATAAAAATAAGTCTATTAGTTGTACTCTTGATACTTGTCGCGGCAGGTTCTGCCTTTGCCGATGGTGGGAATAGAAACGGAACTGCCGGCGCTACGCAGTTACTTATCCCTGTTGGTGCTCGCGGTATTGCGTTAGGTGGCGCAACTATAACAAGCGCTACTGGTCTTGATGCTTTATACTGGAATCCCGCCGGTCTGGCAAGATCAGCTAAAGCTACTAACATTACATTTTCTCAGATGAATTATATTGCTGATATCGGAGTGGCTTACGGAGCTGTTTCAACTAACATTGATGGCTTCGGAGCTGTAGCTTTAAGCATTAAGTCCCTCTCGATGGATGGAATCCTTAAGACTACAGTTGAAAATCCGGATGGCACGGGACAGACATTTAAGCCTGAAATGATTACTATCGGATTAACTTATGCAAAAGCATTAAGCGATAGAATTGCCGTTGGTTTAACGGCTAATTATATCTCTGAAACTCTTGATTTGGTTAAGGCTTCCGGTATTGGTTTTAATGTCGGTATCTCTTACCAAAATCTTGGCAGCATTGATGGTTTAAGCTTCGCAATTGTTATTAAAAATCTTGGTCCTCAGATGCAGTATGACGGCACAGGTCTTTTAGTTTCTGCGGCTCCATCTGAATACTTAAGAAATTCTCAGCTTTATAAAGTTACATCTCAGCCGTTCGATCTTCCTTCTGCTCTCGAATTAGGACTTGGTTATAATTATAAAATCGATGTTGAGAATCAATTAAATTTCTCAGGTGTCTTCAATAATGCTAACTACTATGGCGATGAATACAAAGCCGGCGTTGAATATTCATATAACAAATCATTCTTCGTTCGTGGCGGTTATCTTTATACAGCTGATGTTGACAAAAATCAGGTGTTTGGATTCTCGGCAGGCGCGGGTATTGATTATGAAGCAGACGGCTATGACGTAAAGGTTGATTATGCATTCCGTAATGCAAAGTTTTTTAGCGGAAACCATGTGTTCGCAGTTTCTTTAGGTTTCTAATAATCTAAAGTAATCTTTTAAAAGCCGGGATGTCTGAAGGAAAGTACATCCCGGCTTTCTTATTTTAAATAAAATATCAATGCGATTCTTCCTTAAATGATTATAAAGGAATGGGAATCTTTATTATTCTTCAAAAAGAAAGACGCCCTTTTCTGCGGTACATATCCACTTACTATTACAATCAGCCAGAACATACATAAGATTATCATCAGCAAGAGGTGAATTAGCTGAATTATAAACATCCCAGTTTCGTCCGTCAAAGCGTGCTAATCCGTGTCCGTTTGTAGCTATCCAGAGATTATCTTTCTTATCAATGCTTAAAGAAAAGACCATATTATCAGGCAGCTTTGAAGTCTTGTCTGTATAAATCGACCACTTATTATTTTCATGCCTTGCAAGACCTCCGTATTTATAACCGACCCACAGAATACCTTTACTGTTAAATGCGAGAGAATAAATTGACATTTCAGGCGGGAGACCGGAAGAATCTTCTTTAAAGACTGTCCAGTTTTTGAGGTCAGATGTACACAGACCTTTCTTCGTTCCAATCTAGTATAACGTTTCATTAAAACATTGACATTTAATAACCTGAGTTTATATCAAA
>JBAXDX010000074.1:0-14464 GCA_037140715.1 Ignavibacteria bacterium | reverse complement strand
AATATCTTTACTGAGAAGCTTTAATCCGGGGAAGTAAAACCGGACTGTCTGAAACTTTAAGCTGTCTGTTAAAAAGAGTGTAAATATTCTGCGTACATAAAGAAATCAAATGTCAGAGATATTTAGGAATCCTGCGTTATCATATAAATGGCATGAATCACCTAAATTAAGGATGTAAATATTTTTATGTAAATGAAAAAATCAGAAGTCAGAGATATTTAGAAATTCTGCCCTCAAAAGTAAAAGAAACAGGAATTTATCATACGCCCGTTTTATTCAGGCATCTGTGGATGCAAAAGAGTACTTCTCAGCAAAAAGAAAATCGGCATATTCATTTTTTATGCAGTCTGCCAGGTTCTATATTATCGTTTTTAGAGATTCATAATGAGCCTGTATTGTTTTGTCAAGGTCTTCTTTCGAGTGAGCTGTCGAGACAAAGAAAGCCTCAAACTGTGCAGGGGCAAGATAAATGCCGCGTTTAAGCATTTCATGGAAATACCTGCCATAAAGAATAGTGTCCGAGGTAACTGCCGATTTAAAATCCGTCACAGGCTGTTCGGTAAAGAACATGCTCATCATCGATGAGACGCGGTTCCAAGCATATCGTTTTCCCAGTCTTTTCAAATTTTCCTGCATTCCGGCTTCAAGGTAAGCTGATTTTTCCTCAAGAAGGGTATAAATCTCAGGGTGTTCCCTGATTCGTGTCAGTACTGCAAAGCCCGCGCTCATTGCGAGAGGATTACCGCTTAAGGTGCCCGCCTGATAAACAGGTCCGGTCGGAGCAATCATCTCCATAATTTCTTTTCTGCCTCCGAAAGCACCTACAGGAAGACCGGCTCCGATTATTTTACCAAATGTGGTAAGATCGGGGGTAACTCCGAGTAATTCCTGAGCGCCACCCCGTGCCACGCGGAAGCCTGTCATAACTTCGTCAAAGATTATTAAGATATTTTCATTGCGGCATATCTGTTGCAATTCAGTCAGGAAATCAGCATTTAATTTCACCACTCCCATATTACCCGCCACAGGTTCTATAATCACAGCCGCAATCTGGTTCTTGTTGTTCATAACAAGATTCTTTACAGATTCAATATTATTATAATCTGCGACAAGTGTATCCGCAGCGTTTGCTTTTGTAACTCCCGGACTTGTAGGTATGCCCAGCGTAAGAGCGCCGGAGCCTGCCTTAATCAGAAAATAATCGGCATGTCCATGATAGCATCCTTCAAATTTTATGAATTTATCTTTTTTCGTATAGCCGCGTGCCAGACGGACAGCAGACATTGTAGCTTCGGTGCCACTGTTAACCATTCTGACCATCCCGACTGAAGGAACAAGTTCAGTAATAATCTTTGCCATTTTAACTTCAAGTCCGGTCGGAGCGCCGAAGCTTGTTCCGTTTTCTATTGCTTCAAGCAGGGCTTTTTTTATAAAGTCAGGGTTATGTCCAAATAAATGCGGACCCCAGCTTCCTATATATTCTATATATTCATTGCCGTCCGCATCCTCTATCTTTGAACCATAACCTTTATTTATAAAAATAGGATTTCCGCCTACTGATCTGAATGCCCTGACCGGAGAATTAACTCCGCCGGGAATATATTTCTTTGCTTCTTCAAAAAGTTTTTCACTTTTTTCAATATTCATTTTCTCAGTTCCTTTTTGCTGTACCAGTTAATTTAATTGCCACTAAAATACAATAATTTATTGTTTCATACTGTGAAAAAATCAATACCCGGGTGAGTTGTGTTATGTTCCTTTATTAATCGTTTAATAAAAAGTTTTGTCCCTGCATTCATTTTTATCCGTATATTTGCAGTTACTGCAACAGCTCCCGGTTACAGGAACTAAACAGGAAGTGCCGGCGGTTTTTATTTTTTATATAATTGAGTTTAAGATGAAAGAAAAAGTAAAGGAAAAATATACCGAATCATTTTCAGAAAAATTATTCAGACTGCGTCAGCCACCAGGCTGTATATTGCCGGACAAGGTTGAAGTACAGCGGTTTGCCGAGGAATTTCTTCAGATATTATTCCCTCATTTCGGCAATAAGGTGTTTTATACAGCTCACGAGATAGATATTGAACTTATGTTGCTTGAAAAGAATCTGATACATATTCTTAAGCTACTTCAGTCTTCAATATCAATATCCGTAGAAGAAGCAGCGGAAAACTTCTGCACAAAGTCCTCAGAGATTTATGAAAAGTTATTGCTTGATGCGGAAGCCATCACAAAGGGAGACCCTGCGGCGGAGAACGTTGATGAGGTAATAGTTTCGTATCCCGGATTTTATGCTATAGCAATCTACCGCATCGCTCATGAATTCTACAGGATGAGCGTGCCTATATTTCCGCGCATACTGACTGAGTACGCACACCAGTTGACAGGCATCGACATTCATCCGGGTGCGCAAATCGGACGGTCATTCTGTATGGACCACGGCACGGGAACCGTTATTGGTGAGTCAACTATTATTGGCGACAATGTTAAGATGTATCAGGGTGTAACACTTGGCGCTCTCAGCGTTAGTAAGTCACTGGCTAAATCCAAAAGGCATCCGACAATTGAAGATGATGTGATTATCTACTCCGGGGCTACTATTCTCGGTGGTGAAACTGTGATAGGAAGCCATAGTGTTATCGGCGGTAATGTATGGCTTACGGAAAGCGTACCGGCTTATTCTATTGTCTATCATAAGAGTGAGATTAAGGTAAGAAGTTCATTGCAGTCCGAGGAAGAACCAATTGATTTTTGTATATAAAACAAAAAAAATATAAGATAATTACATTGATGAAACCATTTATGACCGGCTTGTTGTTAATAAGACAGAATTTATAAATCGAATTACAATAAATTATAATTAAACAAAGAGGTAAAAATGTTAAGCGTAGGTTCAAAATTCCCTGAATTCTCAAAAAAGTCTGTTGTATCAATTGAAAAAGGAAAAGAATTTAAAGTAATTAGTTCTGAAGACCACAAAAAAGAGGACAAGTGGCTGGTTATGTTCTGGTATCCAAAGGATTTTACTTTCGTATGCCCGACAGAAATAGCTGAATTCAACCGTAACTATGAAGAATTCAGAGACCGCGATGCTGTTTTAATCGGCGCATCGACAGACTCAGAGTTTGTTCACGCCGCCTGGCGCAGACATCACGATGATTTAACCAATCTTAAATTCCCGCTACTTGCCGATACGTCAAAATCACTTGCCGAGGCTTTAGGCATTCTTGAAGCGGAAGAGAAGATTGCTTACAGAGCTACGTTTATTGTCGATCCGCAGGGCATTATCAGATTTGCTTCTGTTAACGATCTTAGCGTTGGCAGAAATGTAAAGGAAGTGATAAGAGTTCTTGACGCGCTTCAGACGGACGAACTCTGCCCATGCAACTGGCAGAAAGGTGAAGCCACTTTAAGTGTCTGATTTTCGTTCTGTTTTGCAATTCCGATTCCGTTGGGACGGTCGGGGTCATAATTAATTATCAGGCGCGCGGCTATATGCGCGCCTCTTTTTTATCCATTCAAAATTATTAAAGAAACTATGTCAATTACAGAAACTAAAAATGATTTACTGAAAGATCTGAAACTTGATGAAACAGTGCGCCTGTTCACTCCGCTTGAAGCTATGACCGCAGGCGATACCCGGTATCTCAGGGATTTAAGGATTAACTTAAAGAACACTCTTGCATCAGAGAATCTCTCCATAAAGGAAGCCTGTCTTATAGCTCTTGCCGTATCGGCGAATGAGAAGAATGAAGTTCTTGCGGCTTCGTTTACATCATCAGCCAAAGAAAACGGAGCAACGGATGCCGAAATTGCAGAGATTTACGCGTGCGCTTCAATGCTTTCGGTAAACAACGTTCTCTATCGCTTTCGTCATTTTGTAAAGAACGAGACTTATACCAATATGCCTGCCGGCATTAAAATGAATATAATGATGAACCCGGTACTGGGTAAGGAATTTTTTGAATTGGTAAGCCTGTGTGTCTCGGCACTTAACGGCTGTGAGAATTGTGTAGGTTCGCACGAGGCCTCGGTACGAAAGCTTGGTTCTCCTGAGGTAAGGATATTCGATGCTATCAGACTGACTTCTGTGGTCAAAGGATTATCAGCCGTCATACATTAATATTTTGTGAAGTTCCGGACACATTTGCGCATGATCTTTCTACAAACCTTTTTCCTGCAGGACATGGGAATGCCGAAAGATATACGCTTATGTTTTTTCAAATTCTTTCTTATAACATTGAGAGACAGCGGAAAGACTTAGATTTATTCCGGACTATTTTCCTGTGCGGTCTAAGTAACGGGCAGCTTCTTTGGCAAAATATGTAAGAATCATATCAGCGCCGGCTCTTTTAATTGCAATGAGAGATTCAATCATTACGCGCTCTTCGTCTATCCAGCCAAGCCTGGAGGCAGCTTTTATCATCGAGTACTCACCGCTTACCTGATAAGCTGCTGTAGGCAATCCGAAGCGTTCCTTTACCCTGTAAACAATATCAAGATATGCGCCCGCAGGTTTTACCATAACTATGTCAGCACCTTCTTCAATATCCATCGCGACTTCCCTTAAAGCTTCTTCGGCATTTGCAACATCCATCTGGTGGGAACGCCTGTCGCCAAATGCGGGAGTTGATTCGGCGGCATCACGGAACGGACCGTAGAAACCTGAGGCATACTTAGCCGCATAGCTCATAATCGGGATTTTCGAGAATCCTTTGTAATCGAGTGCTTTTCTGATTGAAGCTATGCGTCCGTCCATCATATCCGAAGGAGCTATCATATCGGCACCGGCTTCGGCATGTGATACGGCTACCCTGGCAAGCAGGGAAACAGTTTCATCATTCAGTACCTCTTCGCCATTAAGCAGACCGCAGTGTCCGTGCGAAGTATATTCGCAGAGGCATACGTCTGTAATAACAACAAGATTCGGTATATTCTGTTTAATTGCGCGGACGGCCTGTTGAATAATGCCGTTACTGTCGTAAGCTTCAGAACCACCTTCATCTTTATAAGCCGGAATGCCAAACAGCAGCACGGCAGGTATTCCGAGTGCGGCTGCTTCTCTGCATTCTTCTACTAACATATCAATCGACAGGTGAAAGACCCCCGGCATTGAATTAATTTCTTTCTTAATCTTCTCGCCGTGCACGGCAAAGAGAGGATATATCAGGTTACTTTTATTTAAGCGCGTTTCACAAATCATTTCCCTTACTATTGGATTGTAGCGTAAGCGTCTTAATCTTTTTGTCGGATAATCAGCCATGTATATGCTCCATTTACGAATGTATATTTTATAAAATAGAATTACTTTGTTACAATAAATAATCTGGCAGACATAACTCCCGCACAGTTGCATAAGATGAAATATTATCTCATGCAATTTCGTTCATTAATCCCGCATTAAAGAAAGTGCGCGTTTGTATGTGGCTTCCGAATTCTTAATACAGTCTCCCACAGCGATGCCCCCTCTGTAGTTCCCGCTAAGCAATATCCCCTTGTGGGATTTTTCAAACTCCTCAAAATACTTTTCATGTTCGATATAGCCGATGTTATATTGCGGAATAGCCTTTTTCCATATTCTGTCAGCCATAAAATCAGGCGTGCCGTTTATTCTCATAACAGACTGAAATTCCTTTAATACTTTTTCTATCAGGTCGCTTTTCTCCATTTCAAAAAGCTCCGGCGAACGGGCACCTCCGATGAAGATAGTAAAAGCCTCCTGACCTTCGGGCGCGCGGTTCTTAAATATCGCTGAACTCCATATCGCTCCGAGAAACGTGCGTTTTTCTTTAGCCGGAATCAAAAATCCAAAGCCATCGAGGGGATGTCCGATATTTTCTTTTTTATATACAAGATAAAGCACCATAACAGGAGGATAGTAAATTGTTTTCAGATGATTGAAAAGTACCGGGTCAGTCTGTTTGAATAAATAACAGGTGGAATATGCAGGCAATGTAGAGATTATAGTTTCAGCTTCAAGGAATTGCTCTTCCCCTTCCTTTGTATATCTGATAAGATAGCAGCTGCCAGATTTTGTTACCTCCGCTATTTCAGCGTTGGTTATTATGTCGCCTTTAAGCTTTGCGGCAACAGCTTTAGGGAACGACTGCATACCATCAATAAACGAAAACATCTTAGCCGATTGCTTGGATTCTTCTTTATTCAGCTTTCGCTCCTTTGCTCCTTTAATTACGCCCTTAAATATTCCGCCATATTTTTCTTCGAGACGGTAGAGCTTAGGGAAGGCACTCTTTACGCTTAAATCATCAGGATTGCCGGCATAAACTCCGGCAACGAACGGATTGATGGCATAATCAAGAAACTCCTGACCGAGACGCCGGCATACAAACTGCGATATGCTCTGATAATAACCCTCTCCGGACCTGCCTATAAACGGCTCGGCGAGAAGCCTCAGCTTAGCTTTGGCGGAAAAGAGCTTCGTCTTTAAGAGTGTAGCAGGAGTCATCGGCAGAGCATGAAGCTTTCCATCCCTGAGAATATAGCGTTTGCTGCCTTCCTGGTTCGCATAAATCATTTTATCGCGCAGTCCGCACTCATCAACAAGCTTTCCGATAAGCGGAGTAGTCTCAAGCCCGCTGTTCGGGCCATAGTCTATCATAAAGCCATTTTCATGCACGCTTTGCATAGCTCCGCCGACTTCAGAATTCTTTTCGATTACAACAACATCATATCCGTCCTTTTCAAGCCGGTAAGCAGTTGCAAGTCCGGTAATGCCCGCTCCAAGTATTACGATTTTTTTACTCATTTAATTCCTCTTTGCCTGTATTCTGTAATACGTATGCAGACAGTACTGTCAGGTTACGGTTCTGAATTTTTATTACACCCTTTCAAGGGCAGACACAAATAATAAACTTAATCAATTAGTATGGCAAACCTGTTCGAATAAAGCTTCTATGAAAAGTCCGGAATCATTCAGACCGGTCATAACAATATAGTTTTCTATCCCGGCTTTATCAGCAACATGTTTATACTCAATGCCAAGCTCAAATAAAGTTTCAACATGATCAGAGACAAAGCTAACCGGGATTATCAGCAGATGTTTCTTTCCCTGCCGGGCAAGACTCTCTATCATTCTGTCAGTTCCCGGCTCAAGCCACTTTACGGGACCTACCTTGCTTTGATAGCATTCATGATAATCATGCGTACCGGCTCTGAGTTTCATAACCAGTTCAACGGTCTTTTTTATATGAAGACTGTACGGGTCGCCCTTTTTAACGTAGCTTACCGGAGTCCCGTGCGCACTAAAAACAAACTGTACACCGGCTCTTACATTTTCCGGTAACCTTAACAGAGCCTCGTCAATCCGTTCGTTGATCGCTTTCGCATAAGTCTCGCTTTCACAATAATTATTTACATAAACAAGCTTTGACTTATCTCCTTTATATTCCCTGTTCCATTCATTAAACGAGGAGCCTGTAGTCGCCATCGAGAAATGGGGATAAAGCGGAAGAAGGACTACTTTATCATAATTACCCGCTTCCACTTTTAAAGCAACGTCTTTGGTAAGCGGATGCCAGTAGCGCATCGCAGTATATACATCGGCGTTTTGTCCGGCAAGGCGGAGTCTGTCTTCAAGCTTCTTACGCTGCAATTCTGTCCAGCAGCCGATAGGCGACTTACCGCCGATGAGTTTATATGCCTCTGTTACTTTAGGCGCTCTTTTTCCTGCAATAAATTTTGAGAGGAAGTTTTGAAACGGCAACTTAAATATATCTCTGTCACTAAACAGATTTGCCAGAAACGGTTCTACAGCTTCCAAAGAATCCGGTCCTCCCATATTAAGCAGAATTACGGCTGTTCTATTCATTTATAAACTTCTCCTTGTATGTAACCTGTTCACTTTAGTAAAAATGAGTATGATTAAGATTGAGATTATGATTAAGATTAAGAATTACTTAGTTCAGACTGTTCTCGAATATCGGGCGGTGTCCTCTTTTCTTTCAATATAACCATCAAAGTTCATAGCGATATTACGGATTAAGAGGCGGCCCATGCCGGTAATCTTAATTTCATCTCCGGTGGCTGAAACAAGCCCGTCATCAATTAACTGATTTATATTATGAAGTCCCCAGGCAAAATACTCCCGGAAGTTTATGTTAAATTCTTTTTCAATTCCGGTCATATTAAGTTCAAAATCACACATCAGTTTCATAATTACATAGCGGCGCAGCACATCATCATCGTTAAGCTGAAAGCCCTTGGTTACGGGTAGCCGCCCTTCGTCTATGGAAGCAAAATATTCCTTTTCAGTCTTAAAGTTTTGAGCATAAACGCGCTGAAGCTGACTGATAGCCGTTATTCCCATTGCATAAAGATCAGTTCCGGCATGAGCGCTGTAACCCTGAAAATTCCGATAAAGCTTTTTCTCCCGGAAGGCAACGGCAAGCTCATCGTCCGGTTTTGCAAAATGGTCCATGCCGATAAACACATATCCGGCAGATGTTAATTTTTCAATTGTCATTTTAAGAATCTCAAGCTTTTCCTCGGCTGCTGGTAAATCTTCGGGATGAATAAGCGACATGTGTTTTTTCATCCATGGGACGTGTGCATAATTAAAGACCGCAATTCTGTCCGGCGAAATATCAATTACTTTATCCACCGTATCGCCAAATGTTTTTTTATTCTGGAACGGCAGACCATACATCATATCGAGGTTAACGCTGTTAAACCCAAGCTCACGTGCCCACTCAACAGTCTGACGGGTAATATCTTCCGGCTGAATTCTGTTAACAGCCTTCTGTGCTTTCTCATCAAAATCCTGAACACCCATACTTATTCTGTTAAAGCCGCCATGGCGGAGAGCCTCAAGATGTTCGCGCGTAAGTCCGCGCGGATCAATTTCGCAACTTGCTTCAACATCAGGTTTTATTATAAATGCTTCTTTTATGTACCGGCTCAGTTCTGTTATTTCATCCGGATTAAGATGAGTTGGCGTACCCCCGCCCCAGTGAATCTGAGATACTTTTCGCTCCGGCAGAATATAAGCGCGGACAATATCTGTTTCTCTTTTCAGATACTTAATATATTCCTTTACACGGTCACGGTTGCGCGTAACCAGCATATTGCAGCCACAGAAATAACAGAGCGTATCACAGAAAGGAATATGGAAATATAATGAAAGATCAGGGAGATTGCCGCCATAGTTTGTTTTTATTATTTCATCCAGATACTGTTCGTGTCTGAAGTTTTCATTAAACTGCGGAGCAGTCGGATAGCTTGTATAGCGGGGACCCGGCGTATCATATTTTCTTACTTTGTCTAGATCTATTTCAAACATTGTCCTGTTCTCTATTAAATATTTTAGTTGGTCATATTATCTGAATTAATCTTTAACCGGTGCCTGATGATATTTCGGGCTTTCTTCCTTTACAAACTCAACAAGTGCCTTTGCATTTTCTGGGTCAATATCGGGAAGTATGCCGTGCCCGAGATTAAATATATGCCCGCTTCCCTGCCCGTATGAGTTTAATATCTTTTTTACTTCCGCACGTATCTTGTCTTTCCCCGCATAAAGAATGCACGGATCCATATTGCCCTGTAACGCCGTGTTATTACCAGTCTGACGATGAACATCTCCAAGATTCATTGTCCAGTCAAGACCAAGTACGTCCGCTCCGCATGATGCAATCTTATCGAGACCATAATGTACACCTTTGGCAAATACGATTACCGGTTCATCTTTCCTTTTAACATCGGCAATTACCTTCTGAATATACTGAAGCGAGAACTCTTTGAAATCATCTTGCGGAAGTATGCCGCCCCATGTATCAAATATCTGAATAGCGTTTACACCTGCCTCAATCTTAGCCGAGAGATAATCTGAGACTGCCTTTGATATTTTCTCCAGCAGCTTATGCGCAAGTGCAGGATTATCATAAATCATTTTCTTTACATGAGCAAAGTTCTTTGAACCGCGGCCTTCGACCATATAGGTAAGAAGAGTCCACGGCGAGCCGCTAAAGCCAATTAACGGGACGCGTCCGTTTAACTCTTTCTTTGTTAACGATACCGCATCGAGAACATATTTTAATTCTTTTGCAGGATCAATCTCTTTTAATAGTTTAAGGTCTTCTTCGGTGCGGACAGGATTATGAAATACAGGACCTTTGCTTTCATGCATCTCAAGAGGCATTCCCATGGCTTCAGGGATTACAAGTATATCTGAAAAGATAATTGCTGCATCAACACCAAGAATATCAACCGGCTGAATAGTAACTTCACTTACAAGCTCCGGAGTTTTACACAGCGTAAGGAAATCAGTTTTTTCCCTTACAGCTCTGTACTCAGGCAGATAACGACCAGCCTGACGCATAATCCATACCGGTGTTCTTTCAACAGGGAGCCTCTTACACGCTCTTAAAAATAAATCGTTCTGTAAATTCAATTATATCTCCTTTGCTTTCTTAAATTATGATTCCTGTTTCTCTTGCAATGTAACGGCAAAGTGCTTAATAACAGCTCTAAGAAGTCCGTCCATTGTATATTCATCAGGCATGATAGTTACACATAAATCAGCGCGGTCTATTTCAGACTTTGTCGTTGTACCAATTGCCGCTATTATAGAGCCGTTAAAATATTTTGCAGGCTCTGTTATGTTCATAATATTCAAAAAATTCCTGAAGGTTGACGGACTCGTAAATACAAACACCTCAGGCTTTATTTCTTTCAGCTCCTGAGACTTCGGTCCGGTGATTTCTTCCGAAGGCACAGCAACGTTATACGCTGCGGGAGTCAGGACTACAGCTCCCTTTGCCTTCAATGCTTTGGGCAGTTCACTGCGGGCAATTGCCGATGATGGAATTAAGATTACCCTGCCATTGAGATCCGCGTCTTTTAGCTCATCTGTCAACCCGCCCGCGCTAAATTCATCAGGAATTATTGAAACAGGAATATTATTCTCACGGCAGACAGCCGCCGTCTTCCGGCCGATTGCAATCACCGCAGACTTATTAAAATTAAATCCCCGGTTTAATTCTTTGCAACGCCTGATAAACATTCTTACCGCATTAGCCGAAGTAAAGATTAAGTAATCGGGGCTGATCAACAAAGCATTATCCAAATCCGCCCAGCTTTCAGGAGGCGTTACTTCGAGAGTCGGGAACTCCAGCACATTCGCTCCCTGCCGCCTGAATAAATCCGCCGAGTTTTTAGAGTCTTCCGCGCTTCTTGTTATGACTATATTTATATTTTTAAGCGGAAGAACATCCGCTTCATTTGCAGATATTGAACTTACGCCTTTTAGAATAAAATCGAAAAGGTTCCTGCGTTCGGTTTCACACCTGTCTTTCTGAAAATTGTTATCTATCGCTCTCGTTACGGCACCGTAAACAGCTCCGAGTATCAGGTCGGCAGAGAAACTACTGTCTGTGTCTCTGAATATTTTCTTTTCTTTACCCGATGCAAGAATATCCGTCAGCAGTTCTTTCAGTCCCGACTTCTTTTGCTGGAACTCAGCACACAGGTTGTTTTGCAGATTAAGATTATCACGCTGAAACATCAGGAAAAAGCAACTATATCTGACCATGAACATATAATTATGGATTACAAAAGAACGAAGCGAATCTACCGGAGCGGATTCGTTTTTTATTTTTTCCTTAAGCGAGTTAATCAGCTTTTCCATACGAATAACCATAATGGAAAAATAAAGATCCTCCTTTGAATCGAAGTAATTATACAGCGTGCCTTTGGCAATCGAGGCAAGACGCGCCACCTCCTCCATCATTACTTCATGGAAATTCCCGCGTGAAAATAATTCGGAGCCGGCTTCGATTATCTTCTCGCGCTTAATATTTTTCCTGGTTTCTGTTTTTACTGTAACTGCCAAATAACAACTCCAGTCTCAAAATTACTTTATTCTTACCGTCTCATAAATCTCTTCTAATACTCTGTCAGCTCCGGCTTCTTTCAAATCCTGTGCAAGCCGGCTGCCAAGTTTTTCCGCTTCGTTTTTCTTGCCGCGGATTTTTTTACGGAAAGTTATAGAACCATCGATTGAAGCCACAATGCCATCGAGGTAAATCCCATTAGACTTTATTTCTGCAAATGCACCGATGGGAGCTTGGCAGCCACCTTCGAGGGACTTCAGGAATGAGCGTTCGGCAAGCACAGCCAGGTATGCCGGTTCATCATGGATTGACTTTAATATTTCCTCTACAAACTTGTTATCCTTATGTATTTCGATTCCAAGCGCACCCTGGCCTGCGGCAGGCAGCATCTGTCCGATCGGAATTACAAACGAGATATTTTTTTTCAGACTAAGTCTCTCCACTCCCGCGCGGGCAAGTATGATAGCATCCCAGTCAGAATCCTGAAATTTCTTTATCCTTGTAGGAACATTACCCCGCAGTTCTTCAATCTTAATATCCGGTCTTACATGTAGCAACTGCGCGCGGCGGCGGAGCGAGCCGGTACCGACTACTGCGCCTTCAGGTAGCATCTGAATTGTCATTCCCTTCCTGCGTGCTATAAGAACATCTTCAGCCGGATGGCGTTTTGTTACAGCTGCCAGTTTAAGTCCTTCAGGAATATCTGTCTGCAAATCCTTCAGACTGTGAACGGCAAGGTCTATGGTTTTATTCAGCAGTTCAACTTCAAGTTCTTTGGTAAATAATCCCTTATCGCCAATCTTTGAGAGCGCGACATCGAGTATCTTGTCCCCTTTGGTACTGATTAGTTTTATCTCGACCTTTATAGTTTTATTATTCTTCTCAATTTCTCTCTTAATAAACCGTGACTGCCACATTGCAAGCTCGCTGCCACGTGAACCGATTATGATTGTTGTTTTCTTTGCCAATTTAACCCTCTGTATAGTTCTTAGTTATTAATTCTGTCTGAACTATAATTCTTGTAATTTTGATGATTTATATAATAACGCGCCCCGCATGAAATAAATCACAGTTAATCATTTAATCATAAGAATCATAGTTCAGACATTTTTGTATAATATCAATTATCAAATCCCTTGTTTATTGCTTAAACCGAAGAGCATTCTTATTAAATTTACTTTGTTTACCGATTCCTGCGAACCTGCGCCATTCTCGGAAATTCTTTTTAATTCAGTTGTCGGCTGATGGAGCAGCTTGTTAATTATACGCTTTGTGGCAATATCGATTTTCTCCATATCCGCCGGAGTCATTCTGGTTCTCAGCTTTTCTATCTCTTCATTTCTTATATCTTCAAAATGCTGTCTCAGGGATTTTATCGTGGGAGTTACTTCGAGCGAGTTATACCAGCCGAAGAGACTGATGAGTTCTTCCATAATAATCGAATGCACCTTTGGTTCTTCAGTCTGACGTTTTCTTACATTCTGGTCAACGATAATTTTAAGCGAATCAATGTCATGATAAAATACATTATCAATATTGCGGACAGCTGGATCAATATCGCGGGGCATAGCAATATCCATCATACACGTAGCGGCATGACCGCGCTTTTTCATAGAAGCTTTAACATCGTTACAGCTAATGATAAAATCAGGTGCGCTTGTGGCGCTGATTACTATATCATAATCATGAAGCTGTTCCTTAAAATACTGATACGGAATAATGCGTGCATGAATAGTCCCGGCAAGTTTTTCAGCTTTTTCAAGCGTGCGGTTTGTAACTGCCAGGTTGCCGATGCCTTTATCTCTCAGATGTTTTGCCGCTATTTCGCCTGTTTCCCCCGCGCCAATCACAAGCGCCGATTTACGGCTGAGGTTAGAAAATATCTTTTCAATCAGCTGAACAGCAGCGTAGCTTACCGTAATAGCACCATCGCTAATAGATGTTTCGGTTTTGGCACGTTTGCCTGCGCGGATAGCAGAATCGAAGACACGCTTCATAAGGAACCCTGCAAAGTCCAGATCATCCGAAAGCTGGAATGATTCTTTTACCTGCCCTAAGATTTGGTTATCGCCAAGCAGAAGCGAATCAATACCGGCACTTACTTTAAAAAGATGATTTACAGCTCCGCAAGAAAAGAAGTTTTGGAAGTTCTTTTCATTTATACTGCCGGCAGGTTTACTCGCCATCAGAAAATTCTGGATATCGCGGAAATCAGTACGGGGATTTATGGGGAAACCATATATTTCCGTTCTGTTGCATGTCGATATTATAAAACCTTCATTGAACAGACTGCCTTTAAGTTCCTTCAGCATCTGTTTAATTTCATCCTGACTAAGGTGAAGCGCCTCGCGAAGCTCAACGGAAGCCGTTCTATGATTTATACTTACCGCTAATAGATTCATATACAATAATGTTTAATAAGTTTTGTCGCAAAATTCATCTCAACCTATAATTTAGGTGATTCATATCATTTATATGATAACTCAGGATTTCAAAATATCTCTGACATTTGATTTCTTTATGTACACAAAATATTTACACTCTCTTTAACAGACAGCTTAAAGTTTCAGACTGTCCGGCTTTACTTCCCCGGATTAAAGCTTACCAGTAAAAATATC
>JBAXDX010000073.1:0-14719 GCA_037140715.1 Ignavibacteria bacterium | reverse complement strand
AAGGGCGAAATATATCAGCGATGGGCAACAGCCCATCGAACAAAACAAAATAAAATCCATAAACCAGGCAGTAGCGCAATATGGTGTTAACCTGACAGCATTATAGGTAAAGGAAACCCCCCGGGATCTATTGTGTTTTACTTTATCTTTACCTTTACCCCGTTGCCGGAATCGTAAAATAAAAAGTAGTTCCCTTTCCCTTCTCACTTTCCACCCGGATTCTGCCACCGTGCCTTTCTACAAATTCCTTGCAAAGCAACAGCCCTAAGCCCGATCCTGACTCACCGCCCGTCCCTTTCATCTGTCTTAAATAATCTGTCAGAAAACTTTTCCGACATCCCGATACCGCTGTCGGTTACTGATATTTCAACCATATTATTTTCTGTTACTTTAGAACTTACACTTACTTTACCCCCCTGATTAGTAAACTTTACAGCATTTGATAAAAGATTACGCAGAATAGTATTAAGCATAGCCTCATCCGCGTTAACAGTCCGGTTTGTATCGACTTCGCAGGTTATCCCGATTCCTTTCTGCTCTCCGCGTTTAATTATTAAATTAATATTTTCAGAAACTATCTCCGATAAAAACAGATACTTTGGATTAAAACTTATCATACCCTGCCGCATACGCGCCCATTCCAGTAAATTATTTAACAGCGTATAGATATTTTGGGAAGCAACGTGCATCTCGCGGGCTGCCTCGTACAGGTCGTCCTGAGAAAAACTGTCAATATCCTCAGCCATCGATTCTGTCAGTCCCAGAAATCCCTGGAACGGACTTTTCAAATTGTGTGCAATGACAGAGAAAAGTCTGTCCTTCTCTGAATTTATTTCTTCAAGCATTCCCCGGGTATTGGTTAGTTCTTCCACAAGTGTATGTTCCTGAAGCAGATTTTCATCAACATGCATTTTCGATATTTTCAAATCTTCATTGAGTTTCATAAGCTCAAGCTCAGCTACTTTCCGCTCTGTAATATCACGGGCTGAAGCATAAAGATATTGTCTGCCCTCCAGCGTAACTCTGGTGCCGTTTATTTCAACGTCAATAAAAGAGCCGTCTTTGCGACGATGCCGTGTTGTAAATATACCGGGGTTCTTCATCAGCTCTGTTACCTTCGGCAACAGTTCCTCAGCCGGAAATTGTGCATCCCAGTCGGCAACGTTAAGCTGCAATAATTCTTTGCGCGCATAACCAAGCATACTGCAGAAGGCAGCGTTGACTTCCACAACCTTCCCCTGTTCGTCAATAATGTGAATGCCATCGCTCGCGGTTTGCAGAAGTATCCGGTTGCGCATAGCTAAAGCTTTGACAGCTTCTTCCGCCCGTCTGCGTTCGGTGATATCATGCATTAAAGCAAACATCACATTCCTTCCTTTCCACATATACGAACCGGTAGCGATTTCACATGGGAATACCGTCCCGTCTTTTTTATTATCATATCTGAGAGCAATAAATACAGTTCCCTGATCAACTGCCCGGCTGATAGAGGAAACACTTGCCTGATGTTCATTGGTAATATCATCGACAGTCATTCCGGAAAGAAGTTCTTCTCTGCTGTAGCCATACATTGAACAATACGCCTGATTCACATCCAAAAATTTTAATGTCTCTGAGTCGAAAATACTGACAGCATAAATCTCATTGTTAAATATTGTCCTGTACTTGGCTTCGCTCTCACTTAAATCCCGGGTTAATTCCTCAGCCAGTTTATGAGCACGGATATTCATATTAATAAGCAACAGATAAATGACAAATAATAAAATGCTGAAGCCTGTTCCGCCTGCCACGATAAGCCATACACTGCTGTAATTTAAATCCGGCGCAAGTGAATCATACTGCGAAAAACGTAAATACCATAAATTGCCGTTGAAGGAGACATGCGTTTTCAGGAAGAAGGATGAGGAAGATGTTATATTTACATCCATTACTTTTTTGCTGTCATAAAGCAGAACATCCCTGCTGAATGAGAAATCGTCAAATATTTCCATACGGATATGTCTTATTTTAACAAATTCAGATTCTTCTAAAATTCCCCTCATCAGAACATCCATCCGGTATGCAATAAAAACCCACCCCTGAATGGCACGCCGGCGTTCTTCCACAGTTTTACGGGGCATACTTTTCCCGTAAACAGGGACATACATAAGAGTACCCGCCTGAATATTCTCATTTGTTTCCTGTATAAGCGTAACCTTTTCGGAAAGATATGCAGTATTAGAATCCCTGGCTGTTTCCATTGCTTTTCTGCGTACCGGTTCGGAAAACATATCGTAACCAAGAGTTTGTAAGTTGCGGACGGAGAAAGGCTCTACGTACATAACCGGCGTGTATATTTCTCTTTTGCCCGTTGGTCTGACGGAGTATTGCGGAAAACCTTCGCTCCGGATTTCCTTTTCATGCAGGGCTGACTGATTCCGGGGGATAATAACTGAGTAACCAAGTCCCTGAATTCCCGGCAGATTCTTCTCAATCTTCTGACTCACATAATAACTGCGCCATTCTTCGCGGGTTACTCCGTCAGAATTTTCAATGAAAGCGGCTCCGTTGCGGAGTGACTGTGCATGTGCACGCAACCTTGCGTATATTTTATTCTGAAGCTCGTTGCAGGTATAATTAAACTCTTTCCCCGCGTCTTTTTCAACAGAACTTTTTACCATAAGACCGGCCGCCAGCGTCAGAAGCAACCCTCCGGCTAATAAAACCAAAGCCGTCCATATCCGCTTTCTTCCCGGCTGCCTGACGAACATGTTCCTAAAAGATGTTCTTATAAAATCAGTGACAGAATCTGAGTGCATATTGTTGGAATCGCCGAATGACATACCAGCCTTTTGGTTTTTGAATTATGATATAGTTTGACATGTTCGGGCTGGCCATATCCCGATACATCGGGACCGGCCAGCCGTAAGTTTAAATTGAAACAATGGAAAATAGTGATTTTCAGGACAACTTCCGAAGAAATAAATACCGCACCGCAGATTTAACAATTAAATTACTGCCCGGTTCTCCAGGCATATCGCGGGACTACCGGGAAATGAGTAAGATTATGATTAAGTCATGTTACACAAAAATGTCAGAACTGTGATTCATTTGATTATAATGATTTTTATGATAACGCAGGTCATTAACTGCTTTGAACAGGTAAAGGCAAAGGTAAAGTCAGAGATAAAGAAAACCCCGCGAAATCTATTGTGTTTTACTTTGCCTTTACCTCTGCCTTATACCCTGCGTATGCCTGCCGTCATTTTCCATTGCACGCCGTCATTTCTCATTGCACGGCGTCACAATCCATTGCACGCCGTCATTTCTCATTGCAGAGAATTATGATCCATTTCGCGCCGTCATTTTCCATTGCACGGCATCATTTCTTATTGTGAGACACAATAATTCATTGCCTGACCCTCTGATATACTGTCCTTTGTCTGAACTGCCCCTCCGTCCGTATTATGGCTGTCAGGAAATGAACAGGACTACGACCGGAGCTTTCTTCGGAATCGGGTAAATATGAGAAGCTTTATTACTAATGTTCTGCAGAAACCTGATTTATCAATGGAATTCCAATACATGCTGCCGGCTCCGTTATCTTTAATATATCAGCAACTGTAGCCGCAATATCCACAATATAAACCGGAGTATTTATCACAGCCTTCGGAATGCCCCAGCCATAATAAATCATTGGCACATGCGTGTCATACGTATATGGCGCACCATGATTAGATCCCTTATTACGGGAATTCATCAGAAAACCAGGCTGAAGTGAGAAGATAATATCACCCGAACGAGCCGGATTGAAGCCATTCGCCATAAGATTTGACCCGTTACGCTGTGCAACCTGCTTTTCCAAATCACATCTGGAATAAATCGAAGCAATTGAGCTGAAAGTATCGCGCAGATAACCGCTTATATCCTGCGTAACTTCATTTAAATTTAACCCCGTCCTTTTCAGGCTTGCACGGCTGATAAATAACTGCCCGTTTGAATAATTCTCCAATAACTCTGAGTCGCCAAATTTTCTCCTGCAAAATGCCTTTATCGAATCCTGACTTTTCTTAAATCCAAGTTCTCCATTTGGCAGCCTGTTTTCTTTAAGAAACCCCGGCGTGTCAAGCATCGCATGGTCGGCAGTTAAAAATAAGAGATAATTCCCATCGCCGGACTGCTTATCGAGAGAGTCTAACAGTTCGGCAATCTGCAAATCCAGTCTGATATACGCATCCTGAATTTCGTAGGAAAAATTACCGTAATCGTGCCCGATAAAATCTGTCGATGTAAAACTGACAGCAAGAAAATCTGTTTCGGCACCGAGTCCCAGTTTCTCATTTCTTAGCGCGCCAATAGCAAATTCTTTTACCATTTCATTCCCGCCCGGAGTTGATTCGAACGATTCAAAAAGAGAAGCGGACTTTACTTTATCAAATTTATGAGGAAAACTTGTTTTTCCTTCATTAAAAACATCATATTCATTCTTTGAGTCGTCCGGACTGTTGATTTTATAAACCGCCTCATCTCTGAGTAATTTCCACTCGCCTGATAAATAGGTCTGTGCCATTTTCCTACGGTTAAAATTAGTTACCCATTCCGGGAGCGCATTCATGTAATAAGTGGAAGTAATCATATCGCCGGTATTCTCATTAAACCAGTATGCCGCATCGGCAAACCTCCCGCCTGGCAAAATTGCCGCACGGTCCTTTAGCGATATGCTGATTACCTTAGACCTGCCGTGCGTTGCAAGTTTAAGCTGATCCGTTATTGTAGTGGATAAAAGCCTGAAAGGAGACATCTCGCCCTCCCTGCCATCACAGCCAACGCTTTTAACTGTAGTATCATTAACGCAGTCAATTAGTTTCCCCGCAACTCTGTCATACCAGTTATTAGCAATAATACCATGATAGAATGGAGTAGAACCAGTATAAACTGAAGCGTGCCCGCAAGCCGTGTAAGCAGGCGCGGAATTACAATGGGCATACGTAAAATTCGTGCCTTCGCTCATAAGCCGGTTAAAACCGCCTTTGCCGTAGAACTCCTTAAAGCGGTAAAGATAATCAAACCGCATCTGGTCAACGATTATACCAACAACAAGTTTCGGCTTTGAAAGTTTCTGCGCATTTAACGCATTCGGAATAAATACAACGAAAAGAAGGAGTAAGTAACTGATTTTTATCTTCATTATTAATTTTGTCTTAAAGAAATGATACATCTGACTTTACAGTAATAAATTTAACTTTTTATATATCCCTGAACGCGCCACCGTATGAAATAAAATATTTTCACTTAATAAAAAACTTCTCCGCTTCTTTAAGAGAAAATAAAACATCTTCCCTGCCGGCTTCATAATCAATGACGGTTATACCGTTGTCGAGCGGAAGTACAAATTTTATCATGCCACCCCGGTTCTTTTTATCATGGAGCATCAGCTTATAAAGCTGAGGCTTACTAAGTCCGCTGAAATCATAGCCGGGATTAAATTTCTTTAACAGCGCGCCCAGTCTTGCAAATTTCTCATCATCTGTCAAACCGCACTTTTTTGATAATATCAACGCACATGCAAGACCCATCATTACAGCTGAACCATGCTTAACCGAGTAGTTAAGAACACTCTCATAGCTGTGGGCAAACGTATGCCCGAGATTCAGAATCTTCCTAAGCCCTGATTCCTTTTCATCATCAGCAACCACAGAAGCTTTTATTTCAATGCACTGACTGACAATTCTTTCAGTTACTTTTTCATCCCCGGTTAATATCCTGCCGGCATTTTTATCGATGTAGGAAAAGAATTCGGAGTCGGAAAGAAAAGCATATTTAAGAATTTCACCAAGACCGCAGATTAATTCGCTCTCCGGCAGAGTGCTAAGGAAATTAAGATCAGCGATTACAAACTCCGGCTGATAAAACGCGCCGATAATATTTTTAGACTTATTAAAATTTATTCCCGTCTTGCCACCAACAGAACTATCAACCATTGCAAGCAAAGTAGTCGGCACCTGTACAAACTTAACTCCGCGCATAAACGTTGCCGCCGCATAACCGGCTAAATCACCGGTAACTCCGCCACCGATTGCAATGATTACAGAATCGCGCCCGTAGTTCTTCGAAAGCATAAAAGCATATATTTTATTCAGCCACTCGTATGATTTCGTCTCCTCGCCGGGTTTCAGCACGAAATAATTTACCCTGCTTTCATAATTAATAAACTGCTCTCTGATTACATCTCCGTAAAGCTTGTTTACATTGCCGTCTGTAATTATTAAAAGATCTTTATTAAGTTCTCTCTTTTCCAGTTGCTCTCGAAGAGCTGACAGCAAATTACTGCCTGTAAATACCTGATAAGGATTTTCCTTAAGCCGGACATCTATTTTTTTCATTTCTTTTTCCTGTAAATTAGTTTTACAATTTTATCAACCGTTATACCGAGCGAAGTTTTATCCGTATTTATTACAAGATTCGCTTTTTCATAATAAGGACCGCGCTGTTCAAGCATCTGAAGTATTTTAGCCTTTAAATCCCCACCTTTGGTATCATTAAAAATCGGACGCTTCTTGTCATTCTTCAGCCTTCGATACAGCGATTCAGCCGAAGCCTTCAGATAAATTACCTTTCCCGTCCTGCGTATCAGCCCAAGATTATCATTATATATTGAAGTCCCGCCACCAAGTGCTATAACTACGTTGCTCATCTTCGAGATCTCCGTTAAAACTTCCGTTTCTTTCCGCCTGAAAAACTTCTCCCCGTGCTCCTCAAAAATCTGCGTAATCTTTTTCCCCATCTGTTCTTCAATTAATTTATCGAGGTCATAGAAATCCCAGCCGAGAGTATTCGCCAGTATCGGTCCGATAGTACTTTTACCGGCCGCCATGAATCCATTTAAATAAATGATTTTATCGTTCATAATCTGAATGCCTCTATAGTTCTAATTATACATCGGAAATATAAGATTACAGGATTAATATTGCATCATTATTATTATGAGTCTTTCCCGCGCTCCTGCCTCCGGTAAACGTATATACCCGCAATTACCGGAAGATATTTAAAATAACAAAGCCGCGACAGTTATATCGCGGCTTTGCAAAATCTTTTTAAGAGAGATAATCATTAAAGCTGTTATCTGTAGAAACTTCTTCTGTTATCGACAATCTTAGCATCTTTCCTAAGCTGCCCGATCCACTGCCCGAAGAAATATGATTTCTTCTCCTGGAGTATATTATCTCTGAGAAAATTTCTCTGCATTGAGTAAACTGTCTTGTCAAACGATGTTCTTGAAGCAATCTTAATCAGATAATAACCGCGCTGACCTTTTACCGGCTCTGTAACTTTATTAATATCTGCCGTCATAGCCTTATCAATAAAAGCAAAGTCCCGACCTGTTCCGGTAGGCGGCTGCTGTGCCGAGAAGTCGCCGGTTGTATCAGACTTAGCATATTTTGAAGACGTGGCTATAACATTTAATAATTGTCCCGATGCAACCTGCTTTACAAGCTTATCTGCAATTTGTTTAGCTTTTTCAAATTTCTTTTCGCGTATGGCAAGCGGTCTGACACTCGCCTTAACTTCTTCAAAGCTTCTTACACCGGGTTTTATTACTCCGGAAATTTTTACAACAACATAACCATTCGCACCCTTAAAGGTCTCGCTAATGTCGTTCGCGCTGTTTTCAAACGCCCAGTCGATTAAAGCCTTATTGGCGCCAATACCAGGTATGCCATACGACTCCTTTATAAAAGGGACCGTTTCCGATACCTTGTAGTTTAACAGCTTTGCTTCCTGTTCAAAATCACCTTTCTTAGAAAGGTACGAGAAATCATTGGCTGAATTGTAAGCATTATCAGACGTTGCCGCCGATGCTTTAATCTTATTTACAATTTTTTCAACTACGTAGCTGTTATCCGAAGGAACCTTAGCAACAAGTTTATAAACGACATATCCTTCAAAAGCATCAACCGGTCCAACCAGCGAACCTGAAACAGCATTCGCAAGCATACCGGCAACCGCCGCAGGAAGCATACTCTGCTTTACAGTATCTTTTGAGTAAGGCTGGTCTGAATATATCTTAACATAAGACTGAAAACTTGCCGTATCATCCTTAGCTTTGGCTGCAAGAGCGGTAAGGTTGCTTTTAATCGTGGCTGAATCATCTTTTGATGCAGTTTTTGAGAAGAGAACATATTTCAGCTTTCTCTGGGCTTCAACCTTGTACTTATTCATATTTTCTTTGTAATACTTTTCCAAATCGGCATCGGTAACCGAAACCTCATTATCGCCAAAAGCATTTACATCAACAAGAACGTACTCGCCTTTCATCTTAATTGTCTGATCCATGAACCTGCGTTTAATCTCGCCTTCGGTTACATTGATAGTAGCAAACAGATAATTCTGTAATTTTTCCTGCAACCTGTTCTGCTTTACAAAGTCTTCGATATTAACGAGAACTTCTTTTTTCTGATTAAGCAGAGTTGATTCATAAAGCTGACGGTTAAACCTGCCTAAAGAGTCAGTGAACTGGCGCTTTAAAGCTTCAGGCGGATTAGTCCCGAACAATATATCCGTTACTTCCTGATCGCTGACTGAAATGCCCAGCTTCTGATATTGTTCTTTAATTAACTTCTCGGTTACAAGAGCATCCCAGACCTGATCATTGACACCATCAAGATTTTCCTCATCGATGTCTTTGCCCGACTGTTCTTTCTGTTTCTGTTTAAACTGGTCTAATGCCTGGTTAAACTGTGAATAGGTTATCTCTTCGCCGTTAATTGATCCGACACTGTTTCTTTTTTGACCGAAAATTTCAATCACTCTTGAATCAGAAAGAACCATAAAAAGAACAAAGATTCCACCGATTGTGATAATAAACGCAGGAGCAAGACTCCTCATCTTGGCCATCATAGCCATATCTTACACGCCTCCAATTTGGATTTTTACATAGGGAGTGCAAATTTATGTACACTTGCAATCAAAAGCAATTACTTTTCTATTAGAAATTATGTATTTTTAAATCATGAATCAAAAAAACAGATAAATGAAGAATAATCCGAAGAAATCACTTATATTAAAAGCAGCCCACAAACGCTTTGCGCGCCACGGACTTGTAAAAACCACGTTAGAGGAAATCTCCCGCGATCTAAGAATCGGGAAGGCAAGCATCTATAACTACTTCGATTCAAAGGATGATATCTTCCATGCGGTTCTTCAGCAGGAGGTTGAAAAATTTATCCAGGAACTGAATGACATTTTTGATAATGTTCAAATCATTCACAAAACCAGGTTGCTTAATTATATTAAGCTTAAGGAACGCATCAGGGAAAAGTATATATTGTTATACAATATCCTTATCAGTATGTACCGCGATTTCCTGCTTGAACCTGAAATTATTATTCTAAAACTTCTGCTTGAAAAAGAAGAGACCGTAATCTCCGGCTATTTCCTGAAAAATGATCTGAGCCATAGCCGGCTTTCACCGCTATCCCCCTCTTTTATCGTTAATTTAACCTGGGGACTTGTTCTTACAAGTCAGTTCGATATAATACTGAACAAATCATTGCCCGGAAAGAACATCCAGATTTTTGAAGCGGTCTTAAATATGATTGATATTTAGTTAATTATCCGGCGCCCTTATGCAGGATTCATATTAGCTTTTTTCTTCTTCGTTCCCCGGTTTACTTTCGTCTTTCGGCTCATTTTCTGTATCTTCATCAATTGCAGGCAGTTCTGCCATGCGACGCTTAACTATACGGGCTTCTACAATATAATAAACATATTCAGCGATATTGACAGCACGGTCGCCAAGTCGTTCGAGACAGTGGAAAATTGAGTACAGCTTTACGGCCTGCTCAATGTTTGCTTTGTCCTCTTTCATGATTTCTATCAGAAGTTCAAAGTTTTTCTTTACCAGCTCATCAAGATTATTATCATAATTCATTACCTGCCGGGCAGTCACCGGGTCATTTTTGGTAAAAGCATCTGCGGCAAGTCTTATCATCTCCCGCGAAGCTTCGGCTGTTTCATGAAAACTGATTCTATGATAAAACGCCGGTTTTTCATGAAAATATTCAGCATTTTCTGCAATGTTTACAGCAATATCACCTATACGTTCCAAATTTGAGTTAATTATTACTGAACTCATTATAAATCTAAGGTCGGTTGCTACCGGCTGATTAAGTGCAACTAATTTAAGTGCACTTTTATCTACCTTCAAATCATAGCTGTCAACTTTGGCATCGCGTTCGATTACAAGTTTCGCAAGTTCATGGCTGCCTTCTTCAACAGAGCGCAGAGCAAGCTCTACCTGCCCGTTCACGAGCGTGCTCATCTTTATTAATTTAGTCTTTAATTTATCAAGCAAATGATCGAAATGGCGTTCCATTTATTATTTTTCCTCAGGTAATTTTAGAATTGTGATTATAATATGACTACAATTAAGATTATAATCAGGAGAATTATTATTTTTATGATAAATTTCTGTCTGTCAGCCGAATCTTCCGGTCACATACTCCTCTGTTTTCCGAATTGAAGGCTTGGTAAAGATTTTTGAAGTCTTATCATACTCAATTAATTCTCCGATATAAAAAAAGGCAGTATAATCGCTGACTCTTGCCGCCTGCTGCATGTTATGCGTTACAATTACAATTGTATATTTAGTTTTCAATTCAAAAAGGAGTTCTTCAATCTTGCCGGTTGAAACCGGATCGAGGGCACTCGCGGGTTCGTCCATCAGAATAATATCGGGTTCTACAGCAAGCGCCCTGGCGATACACAGCCTTTGTTGCTGTCCCCCTGAAAGGCTCAGGGCGCTCTCATTTAAACGGTCTTTAACCTCATCCCAGATGGCCGCCTGCCGGCATGTTCTTTCAACTGTTTCATTCAATGCTGATTTCTCTTTTATACCGTAAAGTTTAGGTGCATAAACAAGATTATCATAAATCGATTTAGGAAACAGATTGGATTTCTGGAACACCATGCCCACCCTTTTTCTCAGATTAACAACATCGAGGCTTTTATCATAGATATTAATGCCGTCAATGGTTACTGTTCCGTCTATTTTAACGCCGGCTATAAGGTCGTTCATCCGGTTCAGAGCACGCAGGAATGTTGATTTTCCACAGCCCGAAGGACCGATAAAAGCCGTAACTTTATTAGCATAAATTTCAAGCGAAATATCTTTCAGCGCCTGCTTCTGTCCATAATACAGGTTTAAGTTCTTTGTAACTATTTTTGATTCTTTCATAAAGTCCGGATTGTTACTGTCAAGCTTTCGGGCTTTTACAGGATTGATTCAGGATTGCAGGTTAGTTGTCAGAATATTCTGTGGAGCATGTTCCTGCGCCTTAACAGCTCCCTTATTTTTACTATACAAAAATACTCTGTTTTCAGAAGCAGATGTATTAAGTTTATGTTAACAATCATGCCGCGCGGAATATGCACTCCGCCACAACCGTCCGGGCTGTACATCCCGCCTCCCTTCCATATCCCGGACATGTTTTTATTCCCAATGCTTTAATATTTATCACCCGGGTATCACGGTTAAACGAATAATTTACCGCATAAGAAAAAGTGGAATCCTTTTAATAACAGCTGCATCCAACTGATTAAGAAAACAGGTTTATCAATAACAAATAAATATAAATTCAGGGAGTAATTATGTCAGAACATTTAAACAAGGAAACATTCCTTACCAAAGTATTTAACTATGAAGAAAGTAAAGACTGGAATTTCATCGGCGAACTGCCATGCCTTATAGATTTCTACGCCGACTGGTGCGGCCCCTGTAAAATGGTCGCTCCGGTTCTTGAAGAACTCGCAAAGGAATATGAGGGCAAAATTAATATCTATAAGATTGACACCGAACAGGAACAGGAATTAGCTTCTGTATTTGGAATAAGAAGCATCCCATCGCTACTATTCTGCCCAAAGGGAGATAAGCCACAGATGGTTCAGGGTGCCCTGCCGAAAGATTCACTCAAAAATGCAATTGAAAAGGTACTCCTAAGCTCTCTCTTAACGACAAACTGATATACACTTAATTTCGCTCCGGATATGTTTCCCCTGCCCTGCTTTATATGCTCCGGCAGGGGATTTTTTTATGCTTTCCCTCCGGCTTCTGCTTTTAACTTCCTCTTTTTTTTTATATTTTGGCGTAACTTAATTTACCCTGAACTTTGAAAAGTCTAATTATGCAATACTTAATCGGCATAGACGGAGGAGCTACAAAAACAGCCTGTATCGCCACAGATATGGACAGGAATATTTTATTTGAATGCTTTGGAGGTCCATCAAACTTCCTTATAACAGGTGCGGATAAAGTTTCAGAAATGCTCTTCAGTCTGATTACCCGGTGCAGGGATAAACTGCAATGCAGCTATAGCGATTTTGCATCTATCGTACTGGGAACAACCGGCGCGGGACGAAGAACAGATGCGGAGGAACTCGAACTGAGCTTTAAAGCCTGTACTGCCGCACACTCCGTAAGCCTCCCGTTCCACGTAGAAAGTGATGCGATGGTAGCCCTTGAAGGTGCTTTCTCTGGTAAAGCCGGCAGTATCCTTATTTCCGGCACAGGGTCTGTCATGTTTGGGAAGGACGCTTCAGGAAGTATTCACCGCGTGGGCGGATTTGGCAGATTCATTGGCGATGAGGGAAGCGGCTATGTTATAGGCAGAAACGGACTCAGTTTGCTGTCAAAGGAATATGACGGACGTGGCAGTAAAACAATGCTCTCTGAACTTGTATCGGCAAAGTTTAATATCTCAGACCCCGACCGGCTTATTACCGCCATATATAAAAACCAGTTCGATATTGCCTCAGTTGCCCCGCTCGTTATTGAAGTTGCCGAAAAAGGCGACCGGCTCTGCAAATCAGTTCTGATTCAGGAATGCAGCGAGCTTATCGAGCATATCCGCGCAATGATAAAGAAAATCAACGAGCCAACGCTGAATCTCTCTTTAACAGGTAGCATAATTACTTCGGATAATTACTTTTCAGGAATATTTAAGGAAAGAATTGCTGAATCCCTGCCGAATGTAAAAATTCAGAAGCCCGACTATCCCCCTGCAATGGGCGCGATAATTATGGCTCTCCAAAGATTATAAAATAAATAAATCAGATATATTTTTTTTTCACAGGAGTAAATAATGACTAAAAAATCCACGCTTACCGCCGGGGAAACTATAGAACCGGGCGGAAGCGGAAACGAAATTCCCGCAGATAAAAAAGGAAAACCATCTTTTAGAAACCCGTGGGCGTGGGTTCCTTCTCTCTACTTTGCCGAAGGAGTCCCTTATGCAATTGTAATGCTTGTATCAGTAGTTATGTACAAGGATATGGGTATTTCCAATTCTGACATAGCTTTTTATACGAGCTGGCTCAGTCTTCCATGGGTTATTAAGCCTCTCTGGAGTCCGTTTGTCGATATGTTCAACAAGAAGAGATTCTGGATTGTCTTAATGCAGTTTCTTGTCGGTTCAGGGCTTGCGGGAGTTGCGTTTACCATACCGGCTTCTGCTTTCTTCCAATATACTCTGATGTTCTTCTTTCTCCTGGCATTCAGTTCCGCCACGCATGACATTGCAGCCGATGGTTTCTATATGCTCGCTCTCGATAAGCATAACCAGGCATTTTACGCCGGCATCCGAAGCACTTTTTACAGAACAGCCATGATTACCTCACAGGGCATTCTGGTTGTTATTGCCGGCACACTTGAAAAAAACGGAACGGTACAGAACGCCTGGACTATCGTTTTTTATCTTATAACAGGATTATTTTTTATCTTTGCCATATATCATTACATTTTTCTCCCCTGTCCGGTCAGCGACAAGCCCGTAAAAGCTGAAGGCACAGCCGGCGTTATCCCGAACTTCGTTAAAACCTTTGCCCTGTTCTTTCAAAAAAAGAATATCGGGCTGGTCATAATCTTCCTGCTTATTTACAGACTTGGCGAAGCTCAGCTTCTGGGACTCATAGTTCCATTCCTGAAGGACCCGCGTGCTACCGGCGGCTTAGGTCTTACAACTCAGGAGGTGGGAATTGTTTCAGGTACAATCGGGATTATCGGACTTATGACAGGGGGAATACTTGGCGGCATCTTTTCAGCCCGCGTTGGTCTCGGTAAAGCCCTCTGGTGGATGTTCGCTTCGATAAACATTCCGGCGCTGATTTATATATATCTTTCAATCGCGCAACCTGAAAGCATTGTCATAACAGGCGCATGTATAGGCTTAGAACAGTTCCTGTACGGCTTCGGATTTACAGCCTATACGCTTTATATGATGTCTGTATGTGATGGCGCGCTCAGGACTGCCCACTACTCCATTGCCACCGGATTTATGGCTTTAAGCATGATGATTCCAAGAATGGTTTCCGGCTGGGTACAGCAGCAACTTGGTTACCAGCATTTCTTTATATGGGTATTCCTGGCGATAATCCCTGCCTTTTTTATCACCCGCGCCCTGCCGATTGATCCTGATTTCGGGAAAAAACCGAAAACTGAATAAATATCAAAATTTCTTAATCATAGCTCTGGTATTAATCATAACCTGATTAATATCAGGATTATGGTTATAAAGAAAGGACATGACATAACTATTCATCTTATGAAAAACGGGATACACCCATATCGCGTAAATTCCGGAATTCCCATAAATTGTTAAATCAGTCAATCGGAAAACTCCAAGTACCTCATGAGAACGTCACGGGTCAATCGGAAAACTCCAAGTACCTCATGAGAACGTCACGG
>JBAXDX010000072.1:0-14822 GCA_037140715.1 Ignavibacteria bacterium | reverse complement strand
TTACTGCTGACTGATCGTCTTTGATTATCGCTTTTTCAATCCAGTAATTAAATATAGACCCATAATTTTGTTCATCCTCTTACTCATAATCGTAATCATACTCATTTTCCCTGAAGCAGGTATGATATAATAGGGAAATTTGTTGTACGCTCTTATTTACTTCTTTCCTAATAAATGAATTATAACTATATTAAACAGCCAAATTAATAAGAATTTATGTTTGAATACGTTGGAGCTATACATATACATTCAGTTTTTTCTGATGGTTCGGGCGAGGTATCAGATATTGGTGCTTTTGCTGACGAGGCAGGTCTGGATTATATACTACTTACAGACCACAATACTCTGCGCGCTCTGAAGGAAGGTTATGAAGGCTGGTATGGGAAAACTCTTGTGCTCGCCGGTTGCGAGATTAACGATAAGGAGAATAAAAATCATTACCTTGCTTTTAATATTCAGCAGACATTTTCAACAAGAATGCCTGTAAAAGAAATTGTTCGTAAAGTTAATGAAGCCGGTGGTATTGGTTTTTTGGCTCATCCGCATGAAAAACGATCTTCGATGAAGGAACACCCTGCATACCCTTGGACTGACTGGTCGGTTAAGGATTTTACGGGCATTGAAATCTGGAACCACATGTCGGAATGGATGGAGGGACTGACCGTGGAGAATAAGTACCAATACTTTATTCATCCGTTAAGGTCAGTTGTGGCACCCCCGGCTGAAACTCTGGCAGTCTGGGATGAGTTAAATCAGCATAGAAGAGTTGTTGGCATTGGCGGTGTTGACGCGCATGCTCATAAAATTAATTTGCTCGGTTTCTTTGAGGTGGAAGTTTTTCCATATAAAGTGTTGTTTAAATCAATTAGAACTCATATCTTAACTAATGAAAAAATCGAAATTGGGAAAAGTCCTGAAGCGGTCAGTAAAGCCGGGCATATTATATATGGAGCTTTAAAGGAAGGACGCTGTTTTATCTCAAACAGTTATCGTGCGGATGCTGGCGGATTTAGATTCTTTGCTGATAACGGGGAAAAGAAATTTCAGATGGGTGAGGAAGTAATGCTTTATAATAAAGTAAAGCTGAGAGTTATGCTCCCAAGTCTTCTGGGTGAAATCAGGCTTATTAGAAACGGGGAATTATACGATAGCGTTGCAAGTAACGAAGCTGAATTTCATGTGAAAGAACCTGGTGCTTACAGAGCCGAAGTTTATTTAGATAAGAAACCGTGGATTTATTCGAACCACATAAGAGTAACTGATAGCGTTAAATGAATACATTATAATTTCTTTTTTCATTCAATATTTTTATATGCGCCCATAGTTCAACTGGATAGAACGTTGGATTCCGGTTCCAAAGGTTGGAGGTTCAAGTCCTCCTGGGCGCACAAAGAGAAGGTTAGCCTTAACCTTCTCAGGATTTCGTAATAAATAAATTATTTAATTCAGGAGATAGAAAAAGTGCTTACCAAAAAGAAACAAATTTCTAAAAAGGAAATTAAAGAAGATACTCTGGTTACTTCATACTATAAAACAGTTAAATTCATAGATGATTACAAATCGAAAATCTATATTTATACTGGCGTATTCGTTGTTTTAGTTATCGCTGTTTATTTTTATGCTGACCACAAAGCTAAGAATAACGAAAAAGCAAATACAGAATTAGCAAGAACAATGGATTTTTACAGTCAGGGAGCTTATCAGGAAGCGGTCGAAGGACGCAAAGGTACAAACATTATTGGCTTGAAAAAGATTGTTGAGGATTTCGGCAACACAGAGAACGGTGAAACTGCCAGGATTTTCCTTGCCAATTCTTATAATTTACTTGGAAAGTTTGACGAAGCGTTAAAAGTTTATGATGACTACAGCGGAAATATCGATGAATTTAAGTCCACAGTTCTTGCCGGCAAAGCAAGTTGCTACGAAGCTAAAAATGAATTTGAAAAAGCTGCATCTTCTCTTAAGGATGCCGCTCATATCTCAAAAACCAACGTACTTAACGGAGAATACCTTCTTAATGCGGGTATCAATTTTTTGAAAGCCGGACAAAAAGAAAAAGCACTAGAATTATTTAACAAGGTTAAAGACGAATATAAAACATCGACAGCTATGCGCGAAGTCGACCGCTATCTGGCTGAAGCGAAATAATTTTTTGTGTTAACAAAAAAAGCCGTGAGATATTTATCAGTGGCTTTTTTTTTCATGTGAAGATTGTTCTTTTTTAGGTCTTTCCATTGTGCGTATCTAACAGTATTGTTACGATATTGAGTCTAAACCAGAACTGAATTACTCAAAAACCTTGGATGTACGACAAAAAGAACAAAGTGCAAAAAAAAGTATAGGGAAAATGGGGTATCAGATAAATCAGGAAAATATCAGAAAGGCAGCCCGGTAGATGAAAAAGTATTAGTAGAAATAATGATAAAAAATATATAACATAACCTATGTTAACAAAAAAATTAATAAAAGAAATAAAATTAGATGGTAATGGATCTTTTGAAATTTTAATTAATAACAACAATTCCAATTCGGGGAATTTGGTTTTTATTCTCGAAAACTTAGGCCGACTGCCTGATAATTTTAATGGTGATACGTTAGTTGATCTGACAAAAAGTAAATTTTCACAAGTCAGGGAACTGGCTGTAAAAAATATTGGCAAGTTATCAGATGATAAATACATCGATATATTAGAAAATATAGCAAAATCTGATACTGATACCGGGGTGAGAAGAGAAGCAGTATCTGCAATTGGCAGAATGAGAAATATCAGTAATTGTACAATACTAATAAGTTTTCTGGATGACCATGATCCTAAAATAGTCTGTCAGGCTATAAGAGGACTATTAATTTTTAAAGGTGAAGAAAATGTTGATAATAGCTTATCAAAATTAATTCAACATGAAAATGAAATTATCAGAACAATAATCAGTAAAGAATATTTTTCAGAAGCAAAAGCAAATAAAAACAGTATCCCTCATAATGAGTCTTTCGAATATTTGAAAAATGTTGTTGTCAATTCAGATGTACGTACTGCATTAAAATTAATTCCCGATGAAAGTATCCATCTGACATTTACTTCACCCCCCTATTACAATGCTCGCGATTATTCGATATATCCTAGTTATGAAGCTTATCTAAAATTTCTTGAAGAAGTATTTTTAGAAACTTTTCGAACTACCAAAGAAGGCCGCTTTTTAATCATTAATACTTCTCCTGTTATTATTCCAGGAATTAGTCACTCACATTCCAGCAGGCGATATCCAATACCTTTTGATTTGCATGGCAGACTGGTTGGAATTGGGTGGGAATTTATAGATGATATTATTTGGTTAAAACCAGAATATAGTGTTAAAAATCGGGTTGGAGGATTCTATCAACATAGAAAGCCATTGGGATATAAACCCAATTCAATAACGGAATATTTGATGGTTTACAGAAAACATACTGATAAATTACTTGATTGGAATATTCATCAATACAATGCTGATGTAGTAAATGATAGTAAAGTTGATGATGGATATGAGATTACCAACGTATGGAAAATAGATCCAAAATTTGACAAAGTACATTCTGCTGTTTTCCCTTATGAACTTTGTAAGAGAGTTATTCAATATTATTCTTTTAAGGGTGATCTGGTTTTTGATCCATTTGCCGGGAGTGGGACTTTAGGTATAACAGCAAAAAGTTTAGATCGTCTGTTTTTTTTAACTGAGCGGGAACAAAAATATTTTGAATATATGCAGACATTTCTTAATGAAGATTCTTTATTCAAAGATAAACCGGTACAATTTTTATCAATAGAACAATTTAAGGAAAGTATTAAATGACCTTAACAGAACAAGTTGCTAAAAATATCATTCATAAGTTATTACAAGGTGAAGATTATCGAATTGAAATTGTAACTTTGATTGATGCTAATTTTTTGCAGTTTGTAGTTGATTTTTTAAAAAAGTTATCAATGCTAAAATTGAAAATCAAGTGATTACACCAAATTGGTATAAAGCGGAGTTGCTTAATCCTAATTTGTCGAAAGAAGAGATTGCGATTCACTCAGGTTTGAATGTGAAGACTATTAATAATATGTTCAATTCAACTGCGAAACATATTGTTATTGATGCATCAAATGTACATTATGATATTCTATATGCTTCTATTCAAACTCTTGTAGAAATTGAAAATGAATTAGAACTAACCTTAACAATAAAATTCCATAATGTTAGTGTTGACCTAAATATCAGCGAAACTCTTATTGTTATTAACACATTAGCAGTTAAGCGGGTAGCATTACGTGGGGGACTATGGAGTACTGCTGGCAAAAGAGTAGAAAAGCCCCTGATGCAAACTCTATGTAAATTATATTCCGTTCCGAGTATAAATTATAAGACCAGAGTTATTGGTAAAAATCCTGAGAAAACATTTGAGAGAGAGATTGATTTTTATCTATGTAATGAAGAACATGATTATAAATGCGAAGTAAAGTTAATGGGCAGAGGTAATCCGGAAAGTGCAGATGCTGTTATCGCTAGAGATAGTCGGGTTTTTATTGCGGATAAATTATCAAATACTAATAAAGCCCAACTCAATAGCATGGGTGTTGGCTGGGTAGAATTAAGAGATACTAATGGATATAAGAGATTTAAAAACGTACTTGAGATGTTACATATTCCATATACAGATTATACCGGTAATAATTTAGTTACAGATTTAGACAGAATATTAGGAGAAATATTTATTTAAAACCTTTAATTTCTTGACTTTATAGCCACTTGTGGCTATATTTTTGCTATTCAATAAAATTTTTAGGGGAATATGGCAGATACATCAGATTTCAGAAACGGATTGATAATCAAATTCAAAAATGATTTGTACACGATAACAGAATTTCAGCACGTGAAGCCGGGTAAGGGCGGTGCTTTTGTAAGAACTACACTCAAAAATCTTAGGAACGGCAAAGTACTCGATAATACGTTCCGGTCAGGCGAATCTATTGAAATTATCAGGGTTGAAAGACGCAAATATCAGTATCTTTACCGCGAACCGAACGGACTGGTCTGTATGGATAACGAGACTTATGATCAGCTGACAATTCCAGAATCTAATTTTAGTGATAGTGTCCGGTTTCTGAAGGAAAGCGAAGAGCTTGATATTCTTTTTAACGGTGATGAAATCATTACGGTTGAAATACCAATATTTATTAATCTCAGGGTAATTGAAACCGAGCCGGGATTCAGGGGCGATACAGCGACTAATGCCAACAAACCGGCAAAGCTTGAAACTGGCGCTATGATTAATGTTCCCCTGTTTGTTAATGAAGGCGATGTGCTTAAGGTTGATACAAGAATCGGTTCTTATGTTGAACGTGTAAAACTCTAAAAAATCAGGAATAAAATGGATTTAGAATTAATAAAAAAGCTTGTCAGGTTAATTGACACAAGTGGCGTAACAGACTTTTCAATTGAGGAAGGCGATGTTAAGATAAAAATTGCAAAAAAGGCAGCCACCCAGCCGGTTTATTCTCAGGCAGTTTTGCCTCAGAATTTTAATACAACTCCTCCGTCAGTTGCTCCATCAACAACAGTCGGGGTAGTTAGCGAAAAGAAGGAAGAGAAATCAGTTTCTAATCTTCACAAAATTTATTCGCCTATTGTTGGCACATTTTACAGATCGTCAGGGCCTGAAGCTGAACCTTTTGTTAAGGTCGGAGATATGGTTTCTTCCGGTCAGACTTTATGTATTATTGAAGCCATGAAACTGATGAATGAAATTGAATCTGACGTAAACGGTAAGGTCGTAAAGATAATGGTTGATAACGGCAGACCGGTTGAATATAATCAGCCTCTTTTTCTAATTGAAATTTAACTAAATAGAAGAAGGAAACCGAGGTTTATTTGTTTAATAAAATTTTAATCGCGAATCGTGGCGAAATTGCGCTGAGGATAATCAGAACCTGTAAAGAGCTTGGCATAAAGACGGTAGCTGTTTTCTCAGAAGCTGACCGCGATTCTCTGCATGTTACATTCGCTGATGAAGCTGTCTGCATTGGTCCTGCCGCCGCAAGAGAAAGTTACCTGAAAATCCCGGGTATAATTACAGCCGCACAAATTACAGGTGCGGATGCCATACATCCTGGTTACGGGTTTTTGGCTGAAAACGCTGACTTCTCAGAGATTTGTGCAGAAGTAAATATTAAGTTTATTGGTCCGTCAGCAAAGATGATTTCGGCAATGGGCGATAAAGCATTTGCCAAAAATACGATGAAGGCTGTCGGGGTGCCTGTAATTCCCGGTAGTGACGGGGTTATTCGTGAAATAACTGAGGCTAAGGAAATTGCCGGCGGGATTGGCTATCCGGTTATCATCAAAGCAACCGCGGGCGGTGGCGGTAAGGGTATGCGCATCGTTTCGGATGAGGAACATTTTAACAAATCTTTCCAAATGGCCTCTGGCGAAGCCGAATCGGCTTTCGGCAATCCTGATGTTTATATAGAAAAGTATATCGAGAACCCGAGACATGTTGAAATTCAGCTTCTGGGTGATCAGTTTGGCAATTGCTATCATTACGGCGAACGTGATTGTTCGGTTCAGAGAAGGCATCAGAAGCTGATAGAGGAATCCCCCTCTCCGGCAGTTGATGAACTACTGCGCGAACAAATGGGTGCCGCTGCGGTGCTTGGAGCTAAGAGCGTGAACTATGAAGGTGTAGGCACGATAGAGTTTCTTTTGGATAAATATCAGAAATTCTATTTCATGGAAATGAACACACGTATTCAGGTAGAGCATCCGGTTACTGAGTTTGTTAACGGTATTGATTTAATACGCCAGCAGATAATGGTAGCGGCCGGTCTCAAAATTGAGACGTTGCCCGGCAAGCCTAACGGACACAGCATTGAGTTCAGAATTAATGCCGAGGACCCTGATAATAATTTCAGACCAAGCCCCGGTAAAATTACTTCCCTGCATTTCCCTGGTGGTTTTGGCGTCAGGATAGACTCTCATATTTATGAACATTATGTTATCCCCCCTAATTATGATTCGTTGCTGGCAAAGCTTATTGTCTGGGGAACAGACCGTGAACATGCGATTAAGCGCGGACAACGTGCGCTTGAGGAATTAACAATCGAAGGCGTAAAGACTACTATCCCTTTTCATCTGAACGTGCTTAAAGATGAAAGATTTCTAAGTGGCAATTTTGATACGAGTTTCATAGACAATTTACTTACTAAATAATTTCGAGAGGTACAAAATGAATGTCCCGGTAAATCTTAAATATACAAAAGATCATGAATGGATTCTTGTTGAGGGTAATACAGGAACAATCGGTGTTACGGATTATGCTCAGGGCGAACTAGGAGATATTGTTTATGTTGATATCGACCCGAATATTATTGAACTGGTTTCCGGCGAATCTTTTGGCGTGATTGAAGCCGTAAAGACAGTAAGCGACCTGTATGCTCCATGCAACGGAAAGGTAATTGAACTGAATAAGAAACTTGCCGGCGAACCACAGGTTGTTAATTCTGATCCATACGGAGCAGGCTGGATGATTAAGATTGAGATTTCAAATACAGAAGACCTTAACGATTTATTAGACAGCGAAGCTTATTCACAATTGATCGGCAAATAATAAATCTGCTGGTTAATTTAAAAAGTCTGAGCCGGACACTCTGGTATTCACGTTAAATATAAGCAACTATAAAAATAAAATCCTGTAGGAATTTTATTTTATAGACATTTCAAATACAAAGATTAAGATTAGTAAATGATACATGATGAATTGGTTCTAATCCTCGATTTTGGTTCGCAATATACTCAGTTGATAGCCCGCAGGATACGTGAAAGCGGAGTATATTCGGAGATACATCCATTCAGTATCAGTCTTGAGAAAATAAAATCTTTAAAGCCTAGAGGTATTATTCTTTCAGGCGGACCACAAAGTGTTTATGATAATCATGCACCGGAATTAAATACAGAGATATTTTCATTTGGAGTCCCGATTTTAGGCATCTGTTATGGACTTCAGCTAATTTGTAAAGCGCTGGGCGGGAAAGTTGAACCCGCGCATAGCCGCGAGTATGGCAAGGCAAGACTTAATATAGTTAATGACTCTGAACTGTTGCTTAATGTCCGGGGAAATTCAGTTGTCTGGATGAGCCATGGCGATTATGTAACAGATATTCCGAAAGGATATGAGATATCCGGAGTTTCTGAAAATTCGCCTTTCTGCGTTATTTCAGATACGGTTAATAGAATTTACGGACTGCAGTTTCACCCCGAAGTAGCCCACACAGAGGAAGGAAAAAAAATTATTGATAATTTCCTTTTTACTATTTGTAAGTTTAAAGGAGAATGGACTTCCAAGCACTTTATTGAAACCAGTATAAATGAAATTAAGACAAAAGTAGGGGAGGGGAAAGCGCTCTGTGCGTTAAGCGGTGGCGTAGATTCATCCGTTGCAGCGATACTTGTTCATCAGGCAATCGGAGATAAATTAATCTGTGCACACGTTGATACAGGATTAATGAGAAAAGATGAAAGCCGGCTGATTGCCGAAATGTTTGAGAAAAATTATAATCTGCATATTATACATATTGATGCGTCTGAAATCTTTTTAAGCAGGCTGGCAGGCGTTACTAATCCTGAAATGAAGCGGAAAATTATTGGTAACACATTTATCGAAGTATTTGAAGAACATGCAAAGCAGTTTGATAATATTTCATACCTGATACAAGGAACATTGTATCCTGATGTAATTGAGTCTGTTGCTGTTACAGGCGCTTCGGTTACAATTAAAACCCACCACAATGTTGGCGGGCTTCCCGAAAAAATGAACCTTAAATTAATAGAGCCTTTCCGTGAATTGTTCAAAGATGAAGTAAGAAAAATTGGCAGAGAGCTTGGACTTCCGGAAGAATTTATCGCAAGGCATCCTTTCCCGGGACCTGGTCTGGCTGTAAGAGTATTAGGTAATATCACAGAAGAAAAATTAAAAATTCTCAGGGAATCAGACGATATCTTTATTAATGAAATAAAGCGTGCCGGATTATATGACAAAATCTGGCAGGCTTTTGCAGTTTTATTGCCTGTTCAGACTGTAGGTGTTATGGGTGATGCGAGGACTTACGAAAATGTTATTGCATTGCGTGCGGTTACTTCAACCGATGGTATGACGGCAGACTGGTATCCGTTTGAGCATGAATTCCTGGCGGAAGTATCGGATAAAATCATCAGAAATATCAGAGGAGTAAACAGGGTAGTTTATGATATCAGCACTAAACCACCCTCAACAATAGAATGGGAATAAAATCTAACGAAATGATTCAGGTTGAATTTCAACTTAAAAAAGCTGCGGAGTTTGAATCTCAGGGGAAGTTTTTGCATTCGATTCAAATTTATCATAGCATAATCAGGGAAAATCCTGAACACATACCAGGCTATATTAAACTTGCTACACTTTATGAAAGAATGGAAAATCTGAATGCGGCAGTAGGCTTGCTTGAACATTATCTTTATCATGTTACAGATAATAATGATATCAGGCTTTTCATGGGTGAAATATATCTTAAGAACAGGATGTGGAATGAGGCTGTTTCCGTTATGTCTCTAATCGCGCTTGAAGAACAACCGCTGGTTTCATTCTTTTTAGCGCATGCTTATTTTATGCTAAATGAGTTTGAAAGCTCCCGCGTACACTACGTAACTTTTCTGAACAATAATGATAATACAGAATATCATTTTGAATCATACCTTTTTCTTGCCAAGTGCTGCATAGAGATTGAAAAGTTCAGTGAAGCAATGAGTTATATCAATAAAGCTGAGAAGATATACAGTAACTGGGAAACGAGCTGGTTGATGGGTATAATTTATTACTATCAGTCAATGTATTACCATGCAGTTATTGCTTTTGAAAAGGCAATTAAACTCAATGAAAAGGAAATCTCATTGCTTGAATGGGCTGGCAAGTCTTATCTAAAGCTTGGCGATTATATAAATGCATATAAGCATTTGCTGAAATATATCAATTTTGTCGGACCTTCTTCTGCAGCTTATACAGATATTGCTATAGCATGTCTGAATCTTCAGAAAACTGATGAAGCAGTTCTTTATTTCGATACTGCCATAATGCTTGATCCAAAGAACCAGATTGCTCTTGAAGGCAAAAAAAAAATGTACTAATTAAGGTAAGTTCTTGCGCTTGTCATAAATATTAATATTTTTATATTAATACAAGAAGGAGCGCGGAATGCTGAAAATAAAAGACATGCCTTTAGATGAAAGACCGCGGGAAAAGCTGATACTCCGCGGATCTCAGAGCCTGAGCGACAGCGAGCTGATAGCGATTTTACTGAGAACGGGTAGCCGTGGAAATTCCGCTATTCAGCTGGCGCATGATCTGATTGCTAAATATTGTTCTCTTGGCGTACTGGCTTCAGCTTCAGTTTCGGCATTAACTAAATGCAAAGGCATTGGCAAAGACAAAGCTGCCATGATTTCAGCTGCTTTTGAGATAAGCAGGCGGGTTCACCTTGAAAACCGCTCTTTACATAATAAGAAAATTACTTCCCCAAATGATATCGGGCAGTTATTTATTCCATTATTAAGAGATGAAATTAAAGAGCATTTCATCGTTGTTTGTCTAAACTCTGCCAATAGAATAATAAAGCATGAGATTATTTCGATTGGCAACTTAAATTCAAGCATTGTGCATCCGAGAGAGACTTTCAAGGTAGCAATTGATAACAACTCGGCCAATATAATACTTGTGCATAATCATCCGAGCGGTAATCCTGAACCGAGTGCCGAAGATATTTCAATTACCAGAAAGCTGGTTGAAGCCGGCAAAATACTTGACATTCAGATTTTTGACCATGTAATTGTTGCATGTAATCAGTTTGTCAGTTTTGTTGAGAAAAGGTTGCTATAAGGAGTTCTTTTAATTAACTTTGTACTAATAGTTTATTAAAAGTTAAATAAGCTTGATATATTAGTTCATTTTTGATATATATATACGTTAGAATAATTCTATTATTTATTACTTTATAAAAGGAGAAGGTATGGCCAAAATGAAAGGTCTTGCGACTGCGTTGATAATTGCCGCCGGCGTATTAGGTTATGCGGGTTGTAGCGGAGTAAGTGACGAGCAGAGAGCACAGCTTGAATCACTTAGACAGGAAGTTAGTGTTATTGATTCTGATCTGAATTCGCTTAGAAGTGAAAAAACCAGATTGGAAAGAGAAATTGGTGAGAAAAATGCCAAATTGGAACAGTGTGCTAAGGATAAAGAAGAAACCAAAAACAATTTAGAAAAATTACCTAAGTAATTAAAAGGATATTTTAGAGGAAAATGTATGAAAATAGTTAAATCACTTACTGGTATGATTACTGTTTTGTTGTTCCTTTCTGTTAGCGCTTTTGCTCAGGAAAAGATGACTATAGAAGAATGGCAAAATGCAATGAACGGACTTAATGGACAAAAGACAGCGTTAACAAAAGAACGCGATGAGCTTCAGGCTGAAATTAATGGCTTTAAAGCTGTTAGTGTTCAGTCGATTGATGACTGCCTGAATGATATTTATTCATCAGTCGGAGCTACGAAAAACGATCTCGATAACTTTCGCAGAATAGTTGGCGAACTTAATGGTAAGATAATGAGAAAAGAAGTTCCCAAGGCTGAAAGACAAGCCGAGCTGGATGCTTTAAAGAAAAATAAAATTTCTGCTTTACCAGAATTCTTTGACAAGGTTCACAACCAGATTCAGAGATCGCTCGATGCCTGGAATGATATCGCACCTGAAAAGAACTATACAGTTGTCAGAGGCGACTGCTTATGGAATATCGCTAAGAAGAAAGATGTTTATAGCAATGCTTTTGCCTGGCCGAAAATTTATCAGGCAAACCGCGATCAGATTAAGAATCCTGATCTGATCTTCCCAAAGCAGAATTTCAAAATTCCTAATCTGACTGAAGATGAAAAAACTCAGTATGATAAGATGAGAAAAAATTATAAACCCGCTCCTCCACAGCAGACAAACAAAGCTGATGAACCAGCTAAATAGTTGATGTTTATAATTGCTCCTGAACTTTTAAGCCCTTTTTATTTTATATGAAAAGGGCTTTTTTTTATGGCAAAAACGTATGCTCAGAGTTTTTTGCTCTCTTCCCAGTATTTATCCATTTCTTCGAGACCGGCTTCGGTAATCTGACGGCCTGTTCCCTTTATTTTTTTCTGAACATAATCAAAGCGTTTTATAAATTTTTCATTCGTAATTCTCAGAGCGTTCTCAGGATTAACACCTAAAAAACGACTGTAATTTACCAGAGAAAAGAAAACATCCCCGATTTCGCCCTCCAGTTCCTCCTTTGTACCTGATTTCTCGCTTTCGTGCATCTCCTCAATTTCTTCGATTACCTTCTTCCAGACATCTTCCTTATTCTGCCAGTCGAATCCGACTTTCGATGCCTTATCCTGCAAACGGCTGGCTCTCTGAAGCGAAGGAAGCATCTTCGGCACGCCTTCAAGCACCGACTCGCGGCCTTCTGAAAGCTTTATTGCTTCCCAGTTCTTCAGCACTTTATTTGTATCGGTTGCCTGCACATCTCCGAAAACGTGCGGATGGCGACGGATAAGCTTTTCCTGTATGAAATCTATTACATCGTCAAGCCTGAACGTATTATTCTGCTCTGCAATTTTGGAATGAAAAACCACATGCAAAAGCATATCACCCAGCTCTTTTTTAAGCTCGTCATAATCTTTATTATCAATAGCTTCGAGTACTTCATAAGTTTCCTCAAGCGTAGCGTCTTTGATCGAATCATGAGTCTGCTCGCGGTCCCACGGGCATTCTTTTCTTAATCGTTCGACTATCTTTACAAAATCGGTGAATTTTTTATCGGTCATCTTTTTCCTTAGTTTGTTAAAGTGTAAAATTATGAAGTTTATGGGTGTTATAAAACTAAATTCCTTGCCCCATCGGAGGTGAAATATTTGTAACAACAGACATAACTACAGCGATCTGCCCGAATGCTGCTGATTTTTGATACATATCAGTCTACAGCCCCGTATTTATTGAGTAATTTCCTGATTTCTACTTCTCTCGAACCGGAAAAAGTCGGGAATTTCCGGTTACCCTCAGGACGAATTTTTCTTGGCTGTATAGCAGGTTTATTAATTGTATTCGCTATAATACAACCTGAAATCGATAACAGAAGCTTCTCAAAGGTAAATTTTGGCTTCTTCTGATCAGTTCTGTCCCTTGAAAACGCAGTAAGTAAGAATCCCAGTACCCTTCGCCTGCTCCCTGAGAAGCTAATCTTCAAAAAAGGCTTGTTATGGCGGACTGCAACTTTCTGCATACAATACCTTATCAGGTTATAAGCTATTAATCCTGTAGCTATTTCTTTATCAGTCATTTCTGAGGACTTTGAATTAAATGAATCAGGTTTAAGAGTGCTTTTAATATGTCTGAAATATATCTCAATATTCCATTTCTGACCAAAGAGTTCAATTAAATTTTCCGTAGAATAAAGGTTATAATCTGTAATGTCGCAAAACAAATAGATATCCTTTGGTCTGAAACCATTTCCGGTAAGTCTGTAGCAGATGAATCTGCCCGTTACCGGTTCAGCCGATGCTCCCTTAAGCAGTTTATCAGCCCGACTATGATGCCATTGCAGTATCACATCGGTTCCGGGGATTAACTTCAGATTGTTTAATCTTACAAGTTTCATTGCCCTTGACTTTGTCAGTCTTGAAAGCAGATGCGTCTTAAATTCTCTCGAAGCCTGAAAAAAGCTGAAAATCCCATAACATGCATCTGCTATAAACAGCAGTCCCTGATTTCTTTTCAAAATCTCTGTGGCCAGTTGCAACTCGCTTTGGAAGTAATCAGCCCACTGAACATCGATTAAACTTCCCGATACGGCAGAAAATACTGCAACCGCTCTTATAAGCGTTGTAAAGAGAGGTTTTGATGTCACTACTCTTGGATATTTATTTAATATATCAATAGTCGGACTTTCAACCCTGTAGTGTGTTCCGTCTAAAATGACCGCCTGAACTGACTGTCCGGATTCTTCTTCAGCTACCCTGCCTGTTCTGAAAAGAACTTCCTTAAGAAACTCCAGTGATAATCTCTTCCTCGCCTTTGAATATGAAGAGTTACTCTCTGATTTTAGCGCCTCAGACAAGACTTTACCTTCCGATAAAAGGTCTGTCTGACCACTTTTTATATCGCTTACCACTTTATCTAAAGTGTGGTCGGACTCAAGCCTTTGTTTTATCATTAACCACATCGTCACAACGGGGGTAAATATTCTTTTATATGAGAGTTCTTTACATATTTCTTTATACTCTCATTATCTTTTTTTTATATCATCTGTTATCCTGGTCAGGAAATCAAACACCTGATTGTTTTCTGCATTCTCTGAAAGAAACGGCATAATTACTCCTGTCTATAAATTATTCTTATAGATTGTAGCTATTCTTTCAGTCATTATCAATCCTTTTTTTTCTCTATAGCTGTTGTTATCTTCCTTTTTGTCTGAATATCTTATTTAGAGCATGTTTTTTAGGTATTTATCAAAAGTTCAGTAGCATTCGGGCGAATGCCCTGTGCTATTATATTATGCCCCTTCAGGGCAAATGCAAATAATAAATAACCAATTTCCTGACACACCGCAACCCTGAAGTCTTGCGCGACTCTCCGAGAGTCTCGCGTCATGCTCAGAAAACCATGTGAGCAATGTTTTTCTTAATCTTACATCATATTACACAAAATTGTCAGAACTGTGATTCTTTTGATTATGATGATTTTTATGATAACGCAA
>JBAXDX010000071.1:0-15059 GCA_037140715.1 Ignavibacteria bacterium | reverse complement strand
CAAATTTACTCTGCTTTTCTCTTTTTACCCACTATAAACAACATAGACCCGTAAAAATCTTTTATTGCTTATTAACGATATACTTGATTTATCGAAGATAGAAGCGGGGAAATTAGAGCTTAAGGATGTGCCGGTAAATCCCTACATATTCTTAAGTGAAATCGAACAGATATTTAGTCTCATACTGAAAGAAAAGGAAGTTGATTTTATAATTAATATTGATGAGGAAGTGCCGCGCGGATTTTTACTTGACGAACTCCGTGTGCGCCAGATACTTTTTAATCTTATCGGCAATGCTGTAAAGTTTACTGATTCAGGGTCTATTACTGTATCAGTCAGACTTGAGTGTAAATCAGCGAAGGAAAATCATACTGATGTGATATTCGAGGTAAAAGATACCGGAATTGGAATACCTGAAGACCGACATGAACAAATTTTTGAAGCTTTTATTCAGCAGGAAGAGCAGAACACAAGAAAGTATGGCGGTACAGGTCTTGGACTTGCAATTACAAAGAGACTCATTGAAATGATGAAAGGTTCGCTTATACTTGAAAGTGAAGTAGGTGTGGGGTCGACTTTCAAAGTGCACTTAAAGGATATTGTAATTATCCCTGATGTTGAAGCGGTACCGGTTGAGGGGAGTGAGAATTTTAATAATATAGTATTTGAGAGGTCCAGAATTCTTCTGGTTGAGGATATTGAGAATAACAGGCGTCTTATAAAATACTTTCTCGAACAATATGATTTTGAGATCATTGAGGCATATAATGGCAAAGATGCGATAGATATCGCAGAGAAAGAACTGCCTGATTTAATTATCATGGATATTCAAATGCCGGTACTGGATGGTTTTCAGGCGGCAAAGGCTATCAAGGAAAATCCGGTATTAAAGCACATCCCAATCATTGCGGTAACTGCTTCGAATCTGAAATATGATACTGCAAAGACAATGGATGTATTTGGAGGCTATTTAAGAAAGCCAATAAGCAGGCTGGATCTGTTTAATCAGTGTTTTCGTTTTCTAAAATACAGTTCTGCTAAAGAGAGTGAAACAGGAAATGATTCAAAGGGAATCCAGGGGCAGGTAACGACTGGTGGCGTTCAGATTTCGGAGAGTGTTATCTCTATGTTACAGGACGAGGTAAAGAAGAAATGGATGGTTGCAAATGAGGATAAAATGATCAATGAAATTATTGAATTTGCAAATATTGTAAAGAATTTGGGAGAACAAAATAGTATTTTGGCGCTTACTGAATATGGCAATAAACTATTTCAGGCCGCCGATGCGTTTCAGGTAATAAAAATAAATAAACTTCTTAAAAATTTTCCTGATATTGTGAAAATGCTGACAGGCGGTCAGGGCGGAAAAATAGAAGGTAAATGACAGACTCCTTTCGGCATGGATATACTATGAAAAATTGGGAAAATAGAGTAGGGAAGTTTAAAGGTTCGGTTATCCTGATTGTTGATGATATTTCAGAAAATCTTGAGATACTGGGTACTGTTCTAAGAGAGAGAAATTTTCAGGTTGCATTTGCAAGCGATGGTAATCAGGCTATTAAAAGTGCTCTTTCAATATCTCCGGACCTGATACTGCTGGATATTTCGATGCCTGGTATTGATGGATACCATACGTGTGAAAAACTTAAAAGCAGTGAAGCAACCAGACATATTCCGGTTATTTTCTTAACGGCCAGGACGGCGCACGAAGATATTGTCAAGGGTTTTGAAATGGGCGGTGTTGATTATATAACAAAGCCATTTAACAGTACTGAACTAATTGCAAGAGTAGTTACGCACCTTGATCTGAAGAAGTCAAAAGAAGATATTGAACTCAGGAAAATAGTAGAGGAACAGTTAAGCAATGCCAAGACAAAAGCTGAGGAATTAAGTCGTTTTAAGTCATCGTTGCTTGGCAATCTTAGCCATGAATTTAGAACTCCTCTTATAGGAATAATTGGTTTTGCACAAATGCTGAATGACTGGGCTACCGACCCGGAATTTCTGATGATGATTGATAGTATTTATAACTCCGGCAAGAGACTTCTGTCCACTCTTAATTCTATACTCGATTTATCCGAACTCGAAGCCGGAAACCTTAAGGCAAATATAAATGAATTTAATCTGAGTGATATTGTTCAATCAGTTGCCAGGCTTTTTAAGACAGATGCACTAAGAAAACAATTATCTCTGATAATAGAAATAACTGATGTGGGAATAATAGGACTGATTGACAAAGCGCTGTTTGATCAGGTTCTTATTTATGTAATTGATAATGCTATTAAATATACAGAAACAGGGAGCATTACAATTAAGGTCAAAAAAGAAACAGACATGCAGGATAACAGTTGGGGAGTCATAAGTATAACGGATACCGGTACCGGAATTCCTGCTGGGGCGAGAGAGCTGATTTTTGAAGAATTCAGACAGGCCAGCGAAGGATTTACGCGTGAATTTGATGGCATCGGGCTTGGGCTTACTATTGCAAAGAAAATGCTCAGTCTGATGAATGGTAAAATTGAACTTAACAGCGAATTGGGAAAGGGGACAGATATAAAAATAACTATCCCTCTGTTAAGACCATAAGATTACTCATGAATAAAAACAGAAGCAAAACCATTTGTAAGGGGATTTATGAAAATTACAGAAGCGGAACAAATCAGGATTAACCGCACGAGGATTTTAATTGTGGATGATATCCCGAGTAATCACATTGCTCTCGGGAGTATTTTAAGAAAAACCGGTTTTCAGATTGCATACGCCACCAGCGGGGAACAGGCGCTGTCGATAGCTTCTAAAAGTCAGCCGCATCTGATTTTGCTTGATATTTCAATGCCTGAGATGGATGGTTTTACAGTCTGTAAGAAGTTAAAGGCGGATCCGGTTACTCATACTATACCTGTTATTTTTGTAACTGCGCATACGCAGATGGATAGTGTAAAGAAAGCAATGGATCTTGGTGCTATTGATTACATTATAAAGCCCTTTAACATTTATGAAGTTCTCGGCAGAATTTTATTACATCTTGGCGATGTCTTGTCAGGCGATGATAATTTGTCCGGTTCAAGTACGATTTCACATTCGGATATTATCGGTTTGCTACAAGGTGAATATATGCAGAAGTGGAACGAGATACAAAACAGTATGCTGATAGATGACATTATTAATTTTGCTGAAAGCATTAAAAAACTTGGGAAAGAAGGAGGGCTGAAGTTACTTTGTGATTATTCTGCCGAATTAATCCGGCTTTCAAACAGTTTGGAAATAAAAAAAATGGTTATGGTTTTAAATCAGTATCCCTCGGCTCTGCAGAAAATCCTCCTTATGTCTGAAAATTTATAACCGGACAGGCTGTAATAAGAATGGAATGTCTTTGATGATTCGCTTGTCCAATAACCACATGAAACTTATATAATTTTAAAAATCTGCCATGAAAAAAATATTTCTCCTGCTTCTGCTTTTCTCTCTCCAGTTTTTAGTCTCATGCAGAAAGAATGAGGATGTTATTAATCCTGCGGTCAGCGCATCGGCGCATGGTATTATTGCTGTAGATGCCGAGGCCATTCCGGGTGCGCTTGTAACGCTTACCGGCAATCCTGACAAATCTATATATACAAATGTGGCGGGAGTGTTTCAGTTCAATGGGCTTCCTAACGGTAGCTATTCACTAAAGATTGAAGGTGTGCTCAACAATGGTAGCACACTATCTCAGACTCTTGGCTTTAATATAAATTATAACAACGCCGACCTTGGGACTATCCGCTTCGCAACGCCGCCTGTCATTACTGCAATTGATACGGTTTCAATGGCGAACACAGCAATCGTAAAATGGAAAAAATCTACAGACCAGAGCTTCCTTGACTATTTAGTTTACCAGAGTACCACATCTTTGTTTGATGAATCTTCAGGCGAACTTGTCTATAAAAGTACAAATATTACTGATACAGCTTTCAGCGACAACACCTATAAAAAGGGCGTTACAAAATATTACCGTGTTTATGTCCATACAAACTCTGCGAGGATTTACGGTGGCACAATCGAAGGAGTAAATACTCCGCCCAAGAATTTTATCATTAACGGTGGCTTTGAAGCATCTCTTAATGGCAGGCAGCCTGACAGTTGGCGCTATGTTAATCAGGGGATTCCCGATTATGATTATATGTATCTTTCTACTGCCGTTACAAAGAGCGGAAGTAAAAGCTGTGTGCTTGCATGGACAGATTCTATTGCACAGTATTCTCACTCCGGTACATTATACCAGAGGATTTCTATGAATGGAATGGTTGCAGGCAAACGCTATAAATTATCTTTCTGGATGAAGTCTGATACCGGCAGGGTGGGATTATACTTTTACCGGCTTGAAGATTTTACCTACTTCGAAATACCAGGCGGTCAGGACTGGACAGAAAAGACTTTCAGCTTTGAGCTTACTAAGAGTGTTACAAGTATGCGCATCGAACTCATCTCATCGCAGTTCTCAGGCAAAAGGCTTAAAGGGTATATTGATGATATAAGTCTGATGGAAGAATAACTATCAGCCCTGAGCAGATATATAACTCTGTTTTTGTACAAAACCGGAAATGATAAAACCCTGATATTTTTCTTAATCATAATCTTACTCTTAATTCCTCTCTCCCTCTTTCACAATTCATAATCCGGCAATCGCGCTACCTGGAAAGTTTCTTAACAATTCCTTAACATTCTCTTAATATTTGCTTAACATTAGGATTATATCTTTGTGTATCAAAATTCACAACAAATAATATGAGGAATCAATGCGAAAGATAACGGTACTGGTTAGTTTTTTATTAGCGTTAAGCTTCAGCGCCTTTGCGCAGAGCAGTCATGATAACGAAAGCGATACGCTTGCGACAAAAGAAGAAGTGCAGAATGTAAAAGGAGCGGTTGAAGGTCTTAATGAATCTTACCTTGAAACAAAGGCGGTAGTCGATGCGATTAAGAAAATTAAAATATCAGGTTACATTCAGGCTCAGTATCAGTCAGCAGAAGTTGATGGAGCTAAATCATTTGCTGGTGGCGATTTTCCTGTTACTCTTCACAACAGATTTGCCGTCAGACGTGGCCGTGTTAAATTTAATTACGATAACGACCTTACCCAGTATGTGCTTCAGTTCGATGTAACTGAAAAAGGTATGGGTATAAAGGATGCTTATGTGTCTGTTAAGGAACCATGGTTAAAGACTTTCGGATTTACCGCCGGTGTGTTCGACAGACCGTTCGGTTTCGAAATATCTTACTCGTCAAGCAACCGCGAGACTCCTGAAAGAACGAGAATGTACCAGACGCTTTTCCCTGGCGAAAGAGACTTGGGTGCAAAGATTGAAATATTCCCGACATCAGGTCCGTTAAGTTTATTTAACTTCAAGGGCGGATTCTTTGCCGGCAACGGTACAACTCCTGAAACAGACAATGCGAAAGATTTTATCGGTCGTCTTGGCTTCTCATTCCCGTTCGAAGCATCAAATCTTGCCATTGACGGAGGCATTTCCGGTTACTTTGGTTCAGTTCTCGTGGATGCAGTCAAGAAAACTTATACTCTCAACTCTTCTTCAGTTCCGGTGGGAGACAGTTTATCAAAGTATATTGACAGAAACTATCTTGGTGCGGATGTCCAGCTCTATTATGACCTTCCCGTTCTCGGCGGATTCTCGCTTCGTGGCGAATATATCTCAGGCAAAAACCCTGGTACATCGACTTCAAATGCGGTTTACAAGCAGACTAACGGTGATGTTTATTTAAGAAATTTCTCTGGCTACTATATTAATTACGTGCAGAATATCGGCAGTTCGCTTCAGCTTGTAGTTAAGTATGATGTATTTGATCCTAATTCCGATGTTAAGGGTGATGACATAGGTGTGTCCGGTTCAAAGCTGTCAGTGGCAGACTTAAAGTATAATACGCTCGGTGCAGGTTTCGTATATTACTGGGATGGCAATGTTAAGTTCACGTTCTATTATGATACGGTATCAAATGAAAAGGTAAACGCAAACGCTGTTGCTACTACGCTTGCTCCTTATAAGTCCGACCTTAAGGATAATGTATTTACTTTAAGAATGCAGTATAAGTTTTAATTAAATAATTATTAAGAAAAAAGAGAAAATAAAATGAAAAAAATATTATTAGCACTTCTTGTTTCAGTCTCCGCTTTTGGTTTTTCAGGCAATGAAACTATTACGGTAAAAGGTTCAGATACAATGGTGATACTTGCTCAGAGATGGGCTGAAGTTTATATGTCAAAACATCCGGATGTTACGGTTCAGGTAACAGGTGGCGGATCGGGCGTTGGTATATCAGCTCTTATTAATGGTTCTACCGATATTTGCAATTCGTCAAGACCAATGAAATCATCGGAAAGAGATAAACTCAAACAGAGATATAATTCTCTTGGTGTTGAGATAAAGGCAGCTAAAGACGGTCTTTCTATTTATACAAGCCAGTCAAATCCTGTCAGCGAATTATCAATTGACCAGATTGAACAAGTCTATACGGGAAAAATAACAAACTGGAAACAGCTTGGTGGCAATGATTCAAAGATTATTGTTTATGGCAGAGAGAACAGTTCAGGTACTTATGTTTATTTTAAGGATAACGTTTTAGGCGGAGCAGATTTTACTTCAACAATGCAGAGTCTTCCCGGAACTGCGGCAGTAGTAAACGCAGTAGCAAAAGATAAGAACGCCATCGGCTTCGGCGGAGCGGCTTATGCAAAGGGTATTAAAATTATCAAAGTTAAAGAGGATGCTAATTCAACAGCATATCTGCCGACAGAAGAGAATATAAAAGCCAATTTATATCCTATCTCAAGATTTCTCTTTATGTACACAAAGAGCAGACCTTCCGGCGCAATGAAGGATTATATTGACTGGATATTGAGCAAAGAAGGTCAGGATATTGTAACAAAGGTCGGCTACTTCCCGGTTAAATAGATTGAACTACGTGCTAATCACCGAATGAATAATTAATATTCAATCATCCCCGGTCTCAAAAGCCGGGGATTCTTTTATCAAGAAATAACAGGTAACACCGAATTGAACTTAATAAAATTTAATTTTCTCAGGAGAAAAGGAAATTCTGAACCGGTACATCCTCTCCTGAGTAAAAAATTCCGTCTCAGCGAATTTCTATCAGAGTATATAATAAAATCAGTATCGTTTACCTCCTTTGCCGTTATTATATTAATCTTTGTTTTTGTCTTTAGGGAAGCTCTCCCGATATTTTATAAAGCTGAGAAGCCCAAAGCTGTGCAGACACAGGAACAGATGGAAACTTACGGTGATGATGAATCTCAGATACAGACAACGCTACCCGAATCATCCGCTTCAACTCAGACTGTAAAGACAGAATCGGCGACATTTAAAAATCTTGCAGGCACAAACTGGCAGCCGGTTTCAGATGAACCTAAGTATGGACTCTGGCCGCTGTTTGCAGGTAGCTTCAAAGTTACGATAATAGCAGTTCTATTTGGAGCGCCCATCGCAATACTTGCGGCTTTATTTACGTCTGTACTCGCTTCCAGGAGAATAAAAGAAATTATTAAACCGACAATTGAACTTATGGCGGGTTTTCCTTCTGTGGTAATCGGCTTTTTTGCACTTGTCGTTATTGCTTCAGTTATGCAGAATATGTTTGGTTATCAATACAGGCTTAACTCATTTGTCGGTGGCATTGCTTTGTCGCTTGCTGTAATTCCAATTATCTACACAGTAACGGATGATGCCCTGACGAGCGCACCGAAGCATCTGATGGAAGCAAGCCTTGCACTCGGCGCGACAAAATGGCAGACAGCGCTCTTTGTAATTTTGCCTGCGGCTACGCCCGGCATATTTGCCGCAGTGTTGCTTGGCGTAGGGCGTGCCTTTGGGGAAACAATGATTGTGCTTATGGCAACCGGAAACGCTTCTCTTATGTCGATGAATATATTTGAACCTGTCCGTACAATGTCGGCTACCATCGGAGCTGAAATGGCAGAGGTAGTTTTCGGAGATACTCATTATAATGTACTTTTCCTCATCGGTTCAATTCTCTTCATTTTTACATTCGCGCTTAACGCCGTTGCCGAATTTTATGTCAGAAACAAATTAATCAAAAGATTCAACGGAGCATAAATGAGAAGAAACATACTTGGCGCGGGAGTTTATGCGCTGACGGCGTTATCCGCCATAATAATAGTATTCGTTACGCTTTATGTGTTAATAAGCATTTTTCTTAGCGGCTCATCAGTTTTGTCATGGGAATTTATTACCGGTTATCCAAGGGAAGGTATGACGCAGGGGGGGATATTCCCTGCAATAGTTGGTACAGTTCTCCTTGTTTTTGTAATGACCATAGCAGGTGTTCCTGTCGGAGTAATCACAGCCGTTTATTTAAGCGAGTACGCGAACAAGTCTGCCGTTTTTACAAAGCTGATTCGATTTGCTGTAAACACACTTGCCGGAGTGCCATCGATTGTATTCGGACTCTTTGGGCTTGGGTTTTTCGTACAGTTTATTGGTGCGGGGATGGATCATGTTTCCCAGGACGCGGGAGTTATTAAGTGGGGGCAGCCAGGCTTATTATGGGCAAGTTTCACGATGGCGTTGCTGACTCTGCCTGTGGTTATTGTCTCTGTTGAAGAAGCATTGAGAGCCGTGCCGGCAGAATTAAGAGAAGCCAGCTTTGCTCTCGGTGCTACTAAATGGGAAACTGTCTGGAAGATTGTTCTTCCAAATTCAATTTCCGGTATAATGACCGGTGTTATCCTCGCGATTGGCAGAGGTGCCGGAGAAGTAGCTCCCATTTTATTTACAGGAGCAGCATACTTCCTGCCTCATCTTCCTAATTCATTGTCAGACCAGTTCATGAATCTTGGCTATCATGTTTATATTATGTCCACACAGTCCACAGATGTTGAAGCTACAAAAGGCATTCAGTATGCAACCGTAACCGTATTACTTGCCGTAACATTTCTGCTTAATTTTTCTGCGGTTTTACTCCGCTATAAATTACGGATAAAAGCAATTTAACTTATAACGGGCGTTAAATTTCCTTAATCAGACTCATAATCCATGAAGCGGATAAAAGGAACAAGTCAGGATTAAGAGAAAAAATGCCCATAACCGGTGAGTTTCGTTGTATCATGGTTAATAAATAACGCATACATCAATATTCTGATCTTTACGCAAAAATGTCCGAAACTATGATACAGGTGATTTTTATTGCTGTATGAATTCCTGATTATGATTAAAATGGTACTCTGATGCTTTGAACTCATTTAATCAGATGAATCTATACGGGATGAATTTTGTTTATGCAGTATTTAAATAATAAAAATACCTGAACATTTGCAGATATCTGCCATTCTAAATTATTCCTGTGTCTTTTACCCTGAAAATTATTACATTTAACTACTCAGATATTAAAAATAAGTACATATGCATAGGTAATATTTATTTGAATGATTTGGGTAATTTGTAGTACATTCTGCGGGGTCTGTGTCTGTCGTCAGGGCTGAGTTATAAAAACTCAAAGTAAGAAAACAAATAATAAACTAAAAAGAGAGGTGCGTTATGAAAAAGTGTCCGGTGTGCGGTATCTTCATGAATGAAGTTCTAAAACTAAATGTTCAGATTGACATCTGTCCAAAATGTGAAGGAATATGGCTGGATAAAGGAGAGTTGGAAAAAATAAGTTCACAGTATAAGCAACTCGATTCCGAAAGACCCCGCCAATACAACAACGATAATGATCATTATGATAAACGTCATGATGACAGGGACGATGATCATCATTATGACAAAGGTCATAACAACAGACAAAGACGTGGCGGATTCTGGGAAAATCTGTTCGATTAATTCTGCATAATATTTAGTAACTGTCTGTGTACTTATATCCTTAGCCGGAAGAAAACCGGGTACTGCCATTACTGGTTTTCTTCCGGAGCTGTTTTATCCCTCGTTGATTAAGTAACAAGTAAACTCTGACTTCCCTATTTTTCCCCTGATTTGTTTTCGCACTAATTCTTTCTTTATCCCTTTTAATTTCTTTTTTATTCTTTTCAGTTTCTTTCTTCGCTTCCCGATTACTTTATAAATTTTACAGGAAACGGAATCGGCAGATTCCATTCCTGTAGTCTTTATAAGCTTCTGAGTGCTGTTAATTATTTTGCCGGCTTTCTCAATATTTGCCCGCAATTCCCTAAATAGTTCCTCTACTTTGCTAGTCTTCATATCAATCCTCTTTTATTGATGGTAATAAAAAAATAGTTTTATGTTCTTTATCCAATACTTTTTTCTAGTTGTTGGAAGTTTCAAAAGTCTTTATATATTCAAAATTTTTGAAGGAAATCTTCAGGATCGTATCTGATTCTGTCTTTACCTTAATAAAACTTTCCGAAATTTCTATAATTGACCCTGTAATGAATTCCTTATCCTGTGATACAGGACTTGGGAAATGATATCTGATTAACTGACCGGTGTGAAGTTCCATTCTATCCTTATTTATTTTTTTTCGTTATCAAACATAATATTTGAATATTACTATAATATTATGGAATTATTAAGATACTGTTAAGCTTAAAATGAATATTATCTCATCAAATTATTTACCATAACTAACTTTTTTACCGTGGGATTAATCAAAATAGATATTTTATTTTTGGCGGGAGAGTAACGTATCTTTGCAGAGATATTCCTGGATTGAGCTGAAAGAGTATGAGAGAATTTAGAATGAAACCGGTACAAAACAAATAAAGCCCGGAAAAATACCGGGCTTTATATAGAAGAAACAGAACTGAAATTATTTCATTAAAACAAGTTTCTTTGTGCTGACATAATTCCCTGCAATTATTTTATAAAAATAAACGCCACTTGATAATCTGCCGGCATCAAAAGTTACTTTGTACGTACCGGCTACTTTCTCTTCGTTTACTAACGCTGCAATTTCCTTCCCCGTCAGGTTAAATATTTTCAAGGATACTTTTTCGTTCGAAGGAATGGAATAGCTGATTGTTGTAGTTGGATTGAACGGATTTGGATAATTTTGGTTTAGCTCAAATCTGTCTGGCAGTTCGCTTCTAGTGTTTCCGACTGAAGTTGTTGAAGGGGCTAATGATACAGTTTTGTTTTCCCCAAAAATAACAGGTGCCGCCGGAATTGCCGGAGTTGAATTCCACAAACATTCACGGACAGTCATTGACATTGTTGTAGTATCAATGCTTATTAACTGAAACGACAGCTTAGTCTCGTCAACAGAAGAAAAATTTCCTTTCATCGGGGAGTCAACTCTGAAAGTGTTTAATGTAATATTGCTGTCCGGACCTGTGTAAGTATAAAATTCATTTGCATTATCATTCCCGTGGAAATAAGCGACAATATTTGAATGTGATTTTACAAAAGAAGCAAAAGCTCTTTGTTCAATTACAGCTGCCGGAGATGTTGTTTTCCCGTCTTTAAAACTTTCTAAAAGCAAGTTCTCAAATTTATCTGTTTTATTAATATCATGCGTTCCGTTTGGATTTGTAAAATGTTTTGATTCAACCAGCGGCTGGTCATGTGTGAAAATTATAACCGGAGTAGTTGTACTGACATTTTTCAAGTCATTATCCATCCATATTCTTTCAGCGGAATCCGGCCATATATTTACAAACATAAAATGGATACCTGAAATATTCTTACTATAATGAATTTTTTCATTAGCATAATCATAGTTGCCGGCAGGCCTTGTCGAAGGCATCATCAGATTGTAAATATTTACCATTGTTGATGAATCTTTAAGCGGCGACATTGTTTTGTAATATCCAATTGCATTAGAGACATCATGATTGCCTGGTGCAAGTAGCAGAACTGATTTCTGTCCGGCATTATTTTTCAATGTTAAGCTGTCAATATAATCTGTTTTGAATTGTTCCCATGAAACAGATGCACTTTGTATCGGGGATTCTTCCCGGTTTGCTATATCGCCTGTGTTTATAACATAGTCAATTCCACCGACAGGCTGCCCTGATTTTATTCCTCCATCCGAGGGCAATGTTAATGCTGGTAAATTATTCATTTTAGCGACCAAAGCGGCATGTACAACTTTTGCATCAACGGATGTCTGACCTTGAAAAGTTCTTGTTATTCCGTAATGAGAATCCGATGTGTAAACTATCTGAATAGACTGTGCAGTTGTAATGTTAACCAAAAGAGCAAGAAACAAAATCGTATTTACTATAAACACCGATAAAGTATTCTTATGGTCAGGATTATTAATGGGAATTATTCCGGTTCTAATTGTTTTCTCTAAGTTCATTCCAGTTCTCCTTTTTAATTATGAATTGTTTAATTGAAATACACCATTCTTTTTGAATACAAAGGTAATGTTCCAATATTAATTTAATGTTAAGGATGTATTAAGGAATTGTTAAATGAATAGAACCAGTCTGCAAAGCGGGGGATTTAATAATTCCATAACATTATCTTAATAATACCTTAATATTAGATTCATATTTTTGAGAACATTATTCAAAATATTATCAGGAAAACATGAAAATAGCGCATATATCGGATACCCATATTTGCACGCGTCATAATCGCAGGAGTATTAAGAATACAGGTAAATTATTGAAGTATATATTAAATAATGATTATGATCATCTCGTCATTACCGGCGATATTACTGAGAGCGCATCGTCTGGTGAATTTAAGATTATGCGGGAAATACTTGCTGATTTTAATTTGCTGGATTCGGAAAAGCTTTCCATTGTAATCGGGAATCATGATATTTTTGGCGGAGTACAGTTAGCCGAAGAGGTTATCCATTTCCCGGCGAAATGTAAGACGGTTAATTATAAAGAAAAGGTTAAGGAATTCAGAGAGTATTTCCATGAAGTTTTTGATAATGTTTATTCTCCGACCGGAAACCTTTTCCCATACGCAAAGGATTTGGGCTGGGTTGTCTTAGTCGGAATAAATTCTATAAGCGAGTATTCTAAGTTAAAGAATTTGTTTGCCTCAAACGGCTCAATTTCTTCCGGACAGATGAACGGTTTATACGACATCTTTAACTCTCTAAAATATAAGGCTAAACCTGTTTTTGTTTTACTCCATCATCAACTCTACAAAATTCCATTCCAGTCATCGCCATTGCATGAAAATACATTGTGGGCACGTGTAGAAAATCAAACCATGAAACTTAGGGGAAGAAAAAAGTTTATAAATTTCCTGAGTAAATATAATGTGAAGCTGGTTTTACACGGGCATACGCATGAATCAATTGAGTATTCAAAGAATGGGATTACATGTATGAATGGCGGAGCAACTTTCAGTAATTATAAGCCGGATGAGATGAAATTTAATTCTATAATTATAGAAGATGAAAGTATAATCAAAACAGAAATTGTTTCATTCCCGGCTGAAAAAATAATAAAAGATAACTATAATTCTATAGCAAGAATAGCCGAAATTAAACAGTTCTTAATGAATTGAGTATTAATAAAGTGAGATGAGATAATGAAAGGAAAAATATTCCTGTTGTATATCAGAACGGGCGGAGGACATTTAGCTCCGGCGAGGGCAATCGCAAATTATACAGATAAAAATTACCCGGATGATTTGGAACCTGTCTTAATAGATGGTCTGTCCGGTGCGCCTGAATCGGTAAGGATTATTGTTGAAGACGGTTATAGAATTTTGCAGAATCACGCCAAATGGTATTATGAAATGCTTTATGGAGTTAATAAAATTATTGGTATTGCAAAGTTAAACAGTCTGATGGTATCCCGTGCGATAAAGCCGCTTCTCGAAGAACGCATCCTGAATGAAAAACCTGCGAAAATAGTAATATTTCATTTCTTTCTTATTGAACCTATATTCGGGATTCTGAAAAAATATAATCTGGATATCCCAGTAATTTCTGTTGTTACAGATCCTTTTACAGCTCATCCGGTCTGGTTCTTAAATAAAGTTCAGGAGTATATTGTATTTAGTTCAAGAGTAAAAGAATATGCACTTAGAAAAGGTATATCGAAAGATAAAGTTCATCAGTTCCCATTTGTTCTTGACGAAAAATATTCGACCGCGCTCAAGCAAAGCGAGATAACTCAGCTTAAAATTAAATATGATTTTGACCCGCTAAAGAAAATGATTTTGATTATTGGCGGCGGCGACGGAATTCCCAAAGGGAAAGAAATCTTAAGGAAGCTGATATTTGAAATAAAAGATGCGGAAATTGCCATAGTCTGCGGAAAAAATAGGGAATTATTTGATTTCGCAAACAGACTAAGGAATAATAACTTCTTTCTTAATCTTAAAGTATTCACTTATGTGGATTTTATTTATGAATTGCTTAATATGTCGGATCTGGTAGTTACTAAATGCGGAGCTTCTACTTTTATGGAAGTGCTTCTTTCCAGGAAAATTCCGATTGTTAATAGTTATATCTGGGAACAGGAAAAAGGAAATGTTGAATTCCTGACAGATAATAATCTTGGAATATATGAGAAAAGGATAGGGAAACTTCCGGAGCTGGTTCAGCAGCTGTTAGCGGATAATCAATTGTATGATTCATACATAAGCAATATCGACAAAGCTAATCTTATAAATGGAACTCCTCTGGTTTGCGAATTTATTGTTAACAGATGGAAGAAGGAAAGTATTCTGCCGGATTCTCATGTGTATCAGTCTAAAGAATAAATATCAGAACACACCGGACTTTATAAAACCGGGAAAAGAGCAATGAGAGTGAAATAAGGCATTTCCTCTTTAAATAATGCTCCGTGGGGACCAAACCGACCGTTTGGTATTAAGGAAATGCTCCGTTTGGTCCCCACGGAGCATTCGACATATAACAAATGCTCCGTGAGCATCAAACGGAGCGTTCGACATATAGTAAATGCTCCGTGGGGACCAAACGAAGCATTTGTGATTGAGGAAATGGTCGGTTTGGCTGTTTTCGGGTTATCGGCAGCCGTCCACCGCATATTTCAACTCTTTTTCCCCATTCTTAATCTTACTCATAATCATAATCTTACTCACAGCCCGGCAGCGTTATGATTAAGGCAAAGAAAGCGCAGATGAGTATGA
>JBAXDX010000070.1:0-15289 GCA_037140715.1 Ignavibacteria bacterium | reverse complement strand
CTCTTTTAGTGTCAACGCCGACTCTTTTAGTGTCGGCGTTGACTCTTTTAGTGTCAACGCCGACTCTTTTAGTGTCAAATAGAGATTGCAAATATTTTTGTGTAATGAAAAAATCAAAAGTCAGAGATATTTAGAAATCCTGTCCTCAAAAGTAACAGAAAACTGAGAAATAACATAAGCCCAATTTCTAATGGGCAACCATTTTTTAGAAAAACCCTTATAAGCCGGGTAAATTATTTTTGTCAGCGCCTCATCGTCAGGGAACTGAGTCTTTGCATTTATAATTTTTCTGAACTGACTATGTAAAGATTCTACTGCACTGGTCGTATAAATAATCCTGCGTATGTCCTCTGGATACTGAAAGAATACCGACAGGCTGGTACGGTTATTTCTCCATGACTTAATAACAACGGGATACTTCTTTCCCCATTTCGATTCAGGCTGATCCGGATTAAAAAGTGCGGAGTCTTCCGTAGGAGCATTATAAACCGGTTTAAGGTCACTCATGAACTGCTTTTTATCCCTGGCGGCAATGTACCTGAAGCTGTTTCTAATCCGGTAAATTACACATTTCTGAACCTGTGCTTCAGGGAATACACCCGGGATAGCTTCGATAAATCCCGTTAGTCCGTCAACACATACAATCAGTACATCCTTAACCCCGCCGGTTGCTTAATTCGTTAAGAACACTCATCCGGAATTTAGCACTCTCTGCTTCGCCTATCCAGATGCCGGGCATATCTTTATTGCCGTTAATATCGATGCCTAAACAGGTGATTGAATCAGTAATATTTGATACTGCTACAGGGCTGAATTTTAATCCGTAAATTTCCTCTGTGTGGGACTGAATGTTGCGGGTGGACATGCCCTTTTGGCATACATCGATATTATCCTGTCCTCAAGTTCTCCGAGTGTCCTCTGATGCTTTGGAATTACGACAGGCTCAAACTCTATTTTCCCTCATCAGATCCTGATAAGTTTTTGCTTCTCGCTAAGATTAACCATCCGGTTTGCTCCTCTGTAATGAATTGTAAAAATATTATTTAATATATCTTCCGGCAAATATTTTTGCCATTGAAAAAGGATACTCCATTTTGCCCGCCGGGGCATCCCTGTCCTTTTTCAAAATCCATTTACACAAAATTCTTTACACCCCATGGTTCTCCGCTCATCCTGCTCAAAACAAAAAAAGCCATCTCTTTTTTTACTGGAGATGGCTTTTCTATGGGTAAATTTATTCTTAGAGTCCGAGAATCGTAACACATCCTTTCGCGAATTCAACCAGCGGGCTGAAATAAAGTCCGAGTATTATAATCGGAGCTACTATAATTATAATCAGTACGCGCGGCATCAGGTCAAGCTTGAAAGCCGTTGACGGGCTGGCAGGTTTTGCAAAGAACATTTCCCTGAGGGGTCTGATATAATAATAAAGTGAAACAACGCTGTTAAGTAATGCTATAACGGCAACGGTAATCATCTTAGCATCGACAAGTGCAATGAAAAGGTAAAGCTTTCCGATGAAGCCTGCCAATGGCGGAAGTCCGGCCAATGATACAAGGAAGATACCGAACGTAACGCCGAGGAAAGGCATTGTATATCCGAGTCCCTTATAGTCTTCAAGTTCCTCACTGCCTGTCTTATTTGCAATTGTCATAACAATAAAGAATGCGCCAAGATTCATTAAAGCATAAACAGCAAAGTAAATAAGTATGGCAATAAGTCCCTGATTTGACAGAACAGCGATGCCAAGCAACAGATAACCCGCGTGAGCTATACTTGAATAAGCCAGCATTCTCTTAAGGTTAGTCTGCCAGAGGGCGGTAAAGTTGCCTAGTGTCATAGTCAGAATTGAGATAATAATGAGCAACTCTTTCCATGGGAATACGGGGATCATCTGCCAGTGGCCGGAAGGAGCTATTCCAGAAATGAAAGTAATCTTTATAAATCTTATTAAAAGAGCGAACCCTGCGGCTTTACTTGCTACTGAAAGGAATGCCGTAATTGTTATGGGCGCTCCTTCATATACATCAGGAGTCCAGAAATGGAATGGTGCGGCAGAAATTTTGTATCCGATGCCTGCAAAAATTAAGATGCCTGCAAAAGTCAGCGGAAGCAGATTTATGTTCGGAGCCTGGATAAGTGAGTTAATGATGTAAAGGTTTGTACTGCCGGTCATACCGAATAAAATCGAAATTCCAAAAAGCATCAAAGCTGAAGAAACAGCTCCGAAAATGATATATTTTAAAGCGGCTTCAGCGTTCCTGTCTCTGAGCTTTGTAAAACCTGCAAGAACATAAGAAGAAAGGGATACCAGTTCCAGCGAGAGATATATTAATATAAGGTCTGTGGCTGAAATCATAAGGAACATGCCAAGCACCATTCCGAAAATCAGCGTGTAATATTCACCCAGACGGTCTACGCTTTTTTTTATTTCATCCGATGAGAATGAAAAGAAAATAACCAGAGCCGTAGCCATAATTACAATCATCTTGAAAAAAACGCCGAATGAATCAACTGTTATCATACCGACATTCAATTCAGACTGGCTTACCTTAGAAAAGGCGAAGCCACTGAAGTTAAGCTGGGCGAGAGTAAAGCAGGCCGCAACTACTAAACCGGTAAGAGCAATAAACGGGAGCGACTTTTTGTTGTTTCCCATGATAAGGTCAGCCAGGACAATCAGCATTAAGAAAACTGATACAGTAATTTCCGGAGCCAGGTATGAGAGACTTTGAATAATAAAGTGAAATTCCATAATAATTATATTCTATTAAAACTTTCCGATTGCTGAAATATTTGAAGGAATCTTTGTCATAAACTCTACAAGTGAATTTACCGATGTATTCATTATGTCTAACATAAACGAAGGATATATGCCAAGAACAAAGATAATTATCGTTAAAGGAATAAACATAGCATATTCTGTCATGGACATATCAGGCAAAGTATTCCATTTTTCATTTAACCTGCCGAGATAAACCCTCTGCATAGCCCAGAGCATATAGCCTGCACCGAGTAAAATACCAAGAGTAGAGATAATCGTGATTATTCTCAGACTATTATTAGAGAATCCACCTAAGAATACGAATGCTTCAGATATAAATCCGCTCATACTTGGCAGACCGATAGCTGCAAAGAAAGCGACAATTACAAAGCCCGTATAAACCGGCATTTGAAGAGCCAGTCCGCCGAAATCATCCAGACCGCGGGTATGAGCACGGTCGTAAATAACGCCAACTGCAAGGAAGAGCATAGCTGTTATTGTGCCATGGTTAAACATCTGGAATATAGCTCCGCTCATACCGACTGAAGTAAGCGAGGCCATACCAAGCATAACGTAGCCCATGTGGGAGACCGATGAGTAGGCTATCATTTTCTTAAAGTCCTTTTGAGCCAAAGCGCACAAAGCACCGTAAATTATGTTTATCATACCGAACAGCCCGATGTACCAGGCAAGCTGGCGCGTGATTTCAGGGAATATCGGGAAACTGATTCTGATGATTCCATAAGTGCCCATCTTAAGAAGAACGCCTGCAAGGATAACGCTTATAGCTGTAGGAGCTTCAACGTGAGCATCCGGTAGCCACGTATGGAACGGGAACATAGGTATCTTAATCGCGAAACCAATAAACAGAGCGATGTAAGCAATGAATCTTAAGTTACCGGGGTTAAGCGGTGAAAGTATGCCGGTAGCCGTATAGTTATTCGGGTCCATAAGGCTTATCATGTTGAAGGTGAAAACCCTTGTGCCGTTTGCCATAAGTTCTGTGCAGCTGAAATATAAACCAATCATAACCAGAAGCATGAAGACCGAGCCGAATAAAGTATAAATAAAAAACTTAATGGCTGCATATTCTTTTCGCGGACCGCCCCAGATACCGATAAGGAAGTACATCGGCAGAAGCATTAATTCCCAGAAGATGTAGAATAAAAAGAAATCTAACGATACGAACACGCCCATCATTCCGGCATCAAGTAAAAGAAAAAGTGCGAAGTACCCTTTAACTGATTTCGTTATGGTGAAAGAAGAGAGAGTCGCGATAAAGGAAATTAGTGCGGTTAACAATACCATTGGTGCGCTAAGTCCATCGATGCCAAGGAAGTAATCAATCTTAATTGTGCCGATTGACGATGACAGCCCTGCAATTTCAATCCATCGGAATTTTTCGATAAACTGGAAAGAATTCTGGTGAAAAACTCCGGGAAGTGAATAATTATAACTATGAAGAATGATACCTGCCAGGATTACCTGAATACCTGTAATCACCGCGGAAAATCCTTTTATTAGTTTCTCCTGTTTTCCCGGTAAGCAGAGGACGATAATCATTCCGAGTATCGGAAGCATAGTTATAAAAGATAAAATTGGGAAATATGCCATGTTAAATTCAGCCTCTAAATAATTTAAAATAGTTACAAACGATTTGTCAAAGGACGTTGGTTAGAAAAACGGCCTGAAAATAAAAAGTAAAATCAACGCTGAGAAAACTACCATTACAATGTAAGTCTGAACTTTGCCGGTCTGGAATTTTCTGAAGAATATTCCAATGAGTCCGCTTAAGTAAGCCGTAAAGTTTACAAATCCATCTACCACGACATTGTCAAATATACCGCTTGCCCGTGAAATAAAACGGGTAACCGTAGCTGTGCCGTTAACGATGCCGTCAACAACTTTATTGTCAAAAGTAGCGAGGAATTTACTCAGAAGCATTGTGCCACGGATAAATGTTGCATCATAGATTTCATCTATGTACCATTTATTCAATGACAAGTTATAGAGCGGCTTTATAGAACCGGCAATCTTGTCAGGATCTATCTTCTTCCAGTGATACATCATAAAAGAGAAGAAAATTCCGATACCGCCTACAAACAGCGATAAAATCATAGCGGGGTAGTGAGCCTGGTGCATGGCGTGCATGTAATGTTCTGAATGAGTAATATATTCAGCTTCGGCTACTTTATGTCCGGCTACCGCTTTGTTGTTCCCTTCGACTTCTGTTTCTGTGGTTTCAGTCTTCATAAAATCAAATCTCTGAGCCTGTGGAACAACTGTATGCGGAGTCTGAACCCATTTGTTTAAGAACCAGCCGGTACCCGGGTTTATCGGATTGGCTCCATACCAGAAGAATAGAGATAAAGTTGCAAGAAGAGCCAGAGGCATTGCCATAACAAAAGGGGACTCATGTGCGTGATCATATTTATGCCTGTCTCTTGGCTCGCCATGGAAAGTAAGGATAACAAGCCTGAACATATAGAAGGCAGTCATCAATGCAACAAGGAATGCAACTGCCGGGATAAGCCAGTGTCCGGTTAAACTTCCAAAAGCTAATGTGCCCGCAAGGATTCCGTCTTTGCTTAAGAATCCTGAAGTAAACGGAATACCGGAGATAGCAAGTGTTGAGATTAAAAATGAGTAGTAAGTAATCGGCATTTTCTTTCTTAAGCCACCCATGTTTCTGATATCCTGTTCATGGTGCATCGAATGAATGACAGAACCTGAACCAAGAAATAAGCAAGCCTTAAAGAAAGCATGAGTAACAAGGTGGAAGAAAGCGTAGTTGTATGCTCCAACACCCATAGCCATAATCATATATCCGAGCTGACTGACTGTTGAGTAAGCCAGGACTTTCTTAATATCGTTTTGTGTAAGCGCGATTGTTGCAGCGATAAATGAGGTTACCATACCGACTATTGCAATAGTAAGCATTGCATCGGCAGTAAGCATTACAAAAATTCTTGCTACAAGGTAAACGCCAGCGGCAACCATTGTGGCGGCATGGATTAATGCGCTTACCGGGGTTGGACCTTCCATAGCGTCAGGAAGCCAGACGTGAAGAGGAAACTGGGCGGATTTGCCGACAGCACCCATAAAAATCAGTAATCCCGCCGCTGTGAGCCATGCGCCGCTATGGAACGGCAGGTTGCCTGAAGCAATCTGTGCGAATATTGCATCAAAGGTAAATGTATGATAATGAGTAAATAAAATCATAATGCCGATAAACATACCGGTATCACCTACTCTGTTTACAAGGAATGCCTTCTTGCTTGCATCTGAAGCAGATTTTTTCTCAAACCAGAAACCTATAAGAAGATATGAAGACAGACCGACTAACTCCCAGAATATGTACATCATAAGAATATTATGAGTAAGCACTATTCCAAGCATTGAAAAAGTAAATACGCCGAGATATGCAAAATATCTTGTATATCGGGCATCGCCTTTCATATATGCGACTGAGAAAAGATGAACTAAAAAACTGATAAGTGTTACTACAAAAAGCATAATAACAGTCAGATTATCCAGCTTGATTCCTAAATCCATCTGAATCTGTCCTAAGACAGGTACGTTCCAGAATTGTATCCATCTGCCTTCCATAATAAGATTCTGTCCGACATAATAAGCAAGCTTACCAAAGCCGGTATAGACAGACAACAACAAGCATAAAAGCATTATACCGGTTTCAAGCCAGTGAGACCCGGGTATTTTCCTGCCGAAGAATATTAATGTTACGAATCCTAAGAGTGGAAGAAGTAATATCGCTAACGAAATATTTAGAAGTAGTGCTTCAGTCATAGAGCTATTCTTTTAGTTTATCGATTTCATCCACATTAACTGTGGCGAAAGTTTTGTAAATATTTAAGACAATTGCAAGAGCTATGGCAGCTTCGGCGGCGGCAAGGATAATAACAAATAGAGCAACTATCTGTCCGCTAAGTCCGAAATTACCAAACTTTGCAAAAGCTACAAAGTTAATATTTGCCGAGTTAAGCACAAGCTCGATTCCCATAAGTACCATAACGGCATTTCTTCTTGTTACAATACCGAAAATACCTAATGAGAATAAAATTGTGCTGACTATGAGAAATTGATTTAATCCAACTTGAACCAATTTAGGCTCCGAAATCTAATTAATAAATATTTATAAGTAGCGTGTACCGTATTACTTTTCGCGTCTTGCTATTGTTGCTGCGCCAATAAGGGCGACTAAAAGCAGAATTCCCAGAAGTTCAAAAATAAGTACGTAATCTGTCATCAGGAGTCTGCCGATTGCAAACGCGGTAGTCTTGTCTGTTGCTTCGGTTTTGACAATCTTCCATTCAGTACCGAGAAAAACTTTAATTAAAGTTGCGGCAAGCAGAGCTGTGGCAATTACTGCCGGAGCCAGTTGAAGCGTCCCTGATTTAATCTGAATATTGGTAATTTTGTTTGTAAGCATTACGCCGAAGAGAATTAAAACCAGAATGCCGCCTACATAAACCATTATCTGAACAATAGCAATGAAATCAGCACCAAGCAATACATAAAGCCCTGCAATGCCAAAGAAGGTGAATAACAAACAAAATGCTGAATAAACAATGTTTCTTGTTGTTACAACAAAGGATGCCGAGACAAGTGTTATTGCGGCAAAAAGATAAAAAACTACATCATAAATATTCATGTAAAGATACGCCAGGTTTAATTTTTAATTTTCAGAATCTGTTTTGGGAGCTGCCGGTGCTGTGGCTTTTGCCTTGGCTGCCACTAATTTCTGAGCGGCTTTTTCAGCTTCAGCTTTTGCCGCGTTCTGTTTTTTAATTTCAGATTCCTTTTCTGTCAGAGTGGCAAACTGGTAAACAAGATTTTCCCTTTCATATTCTGTAAACTCGTAAACATCAGTCATCCTGATACATTCAGTAGGGCATGGATATACGCATAAAGAGCAGTAACAGCACTTTGCAATATCAATATCAAACCGTGTAATCCAGAGAGCCTTCTTTTTTCCGCCGGAGGTTTTGCCTAAATCCTCGGCAGGAGTTCCCTTGACAGTCTCAAGCGTAATACAGCTAACCGGGCATGCTCTTACACACTGATCACAGCCGATGCAGTCCTCAATATTAACATATAATCTATTGCGTGCTCTGTCGGGAAGATCGACCTTCACTTCAGGATACTGAATAGTTACGGAAGGAGCAAACAGATGTCTAAAGGTAATTTTCATACCGATAAGTACCGTCCAGACCGCTTCCCAGGTATTTCTAAAATATTGTTTCATATATTAAATCAATGTTATTAAACCGACAATAATCAAGTTGGCAAACGCGTAAGGAATCATATATTTCCAGCAGACTGTCATAAGCTGATCGACTCTTAATCTTGGAAGAGTCCAGCGCAGCCACATTTGAACAAATACAAAGAATAACCCTTTTATTGTAAACCAAAACAACTGTTCAACCGGTACAAACCAACTAATTCCGATTGTATTTCCAAGGTAACCAAAAGGGGACTGATAACCGCCAAAGAAAAGAGCGGCGACAATAGCTGAAACAGCAAACATATTGGCATATTCAGATAAGAAAAACATTGCGAACTTCATACCTGAATATTCAGTATGAAAACCCGAAACAAGCTCAGATTCAGCTTCCGGAATATCAAACGGCACACGGTTTACCTCAGCAAGCGTGCTGATGTAAATAATTACAAAGGCAACAATCATAAAGGGAATAAGCAGGAATTTTTCAATACCGCTGAACGCTCCGCCCAGTATGTTCCAGTTCCAAAAGTAAGCCGTCTGCAATTCACTAATAGTTTTGAGGTTAAGCGACCCTGTAACCATTACCATAGTCAGGACCACAAGAGCAGTAGGGATTTCATAACTTATAATCTGAGCTGCGGAACGCATCGCACCAAGCAGAGAGTATTTATTATTTGATGCCCATCCTCCCATAAGAATACCGGCGACAACAACGCTTGAGATCGCAAGTATGTAAAAAAGTCCGAGGTCAATATCAGCACCGATGTAAGCGCCTGAGAAGGGGATAGCAGCAAAAGCGGCGTAACTGCCGGCAAAAACAAGTACCGGAGCCAGATTAAAAAGCTTTTTGTCAGCTTCATTTGGAATAATATCTTCTTTCTGAATCAGTTTAAGAATATCAGCGACTGACTGGAGAAGACCCTGGTAGCCAGCGCGGTTAGGCCCGATGCGGTCCTGCATAAAAGCGGAAACTTTTCTCTCTCCGTAAACAGCATAAAGGGCATAAGGCAGAATAAATATAAACAGCGGCAATGCAACGGCAATAATTGTGGCTAAATATTCATTGCCTAAAATGTTGTTAAGTAGATTATACATTATCTGTCTATTTCTCCCAGTACAATATCGATACTCCCTAAAATAGCAATTACATCAGCAACCAGGTGGCCTTTGCAAAGCTCGCTAAAAACTGTCATGTTAACAAAAGACGGACCTCTGACTTTCAGCCTGTACGGGCTTGTAGAGCCATCACTCATAATAAAATAACCAAGTTCGCCTTTTGGATTCTCTACTCTGCCATAGATTGAACCGGCTGGCGGCTTAATCCTCTTTGGGATAGCAGTATTTATGTCTCCTTCGGGCAGTTGTTCGAGAGCCTGTTCAATGATCTTAATGCTTTCTTCCATCTCGCGGACCCTGACATAATATCTGTCCCAGCAGTCGCCTAAAGTACCATTCGCGCCTGTTCCAACAGGGATTTCAAAATCAAATCTGTCATATACTGAGTATTGATCATTACGCCTTAAGTCATACTTAACGCCGCTACCCCTTAGATTTGGACCGGTAACACCATAATTTATTGCGGTTTCAGCTGGCAATATGCCGACATTAGCGGTTCTTTCGATAAAAATCTTATTAAATGAGAGCAGGTTATTGAGTTCTGTTATGTTTGGTTTGAAATACCTTAGAAATTCCTTACACGCAGGTATGAAATCAGGATGCAGGTCATGCGACAATCCGCCAATCCACATATAATTGTATAGTAACCTCGCGCCACATGTCATTTCGAACAGGCTTAGAATTTTCTCGCGGTCCCTGAAGCAGTAAAGAAAAGGTGTAAAAGCGCCAATATCAACACCGTAAGTGCCAAGAGCAACAAGGTGCGAAGCTATTCTCTGAAGCTCGCCCATAATTACTCTGATGTATTCAACTCTCTCTGGTACCTGGATATTGAGGAATCTTTCCATTGTAACCACATAACCGAAATTATTATACATCGATGCCAGGTAATCCATACGGTCAGTATATGGAATAACCTGCGGATAGGTCATTGCTTCACAATGTTTTTCAAAGCAACGATGCAGATATCCGATATGTGGTTTTACACTAATGATAAGTTCGCCGTCAAGCTCGACTTCAAGTCTTAGCACGCCATGTGTTGACGGATGCTGAGGACCCATGTTCAATATCATTTCTTCAGTTTTAAATGCCATTTTTATAATTTTTTATTATAGTTTTTTTTAGAGAAAGATAATACTCTGTTTAGTATGGGATTTTTATTCCCTGGTAAAACTCAGGATTTTTGTAATCCTTTCTTAAAGGATATCCTGCTTCCCAGTCATAAGGCATTAAAATTCTTCTTAAATCAGGATGATGCAGAAATATAAAGCCAAACATATCATAAGCTTCACGCTCATGCCAGTCAGCGCATTTCCAGATACTTTCGACTGATTCAACTTCAGGGTTTTCTCTCGATGCTGAAACTTTAAGAGTAACCTTATGATTAAGTTTTATAGAATATAAGTGGTAATAGACACTAAGGACACCGCCTTTGATAGTTACAGTACCGTCAGCTTCAGTTATTTTCTCTCCGTTGGCATCATCTATGCCTGAAAGGCACATTAAAGTATCAAACTCAAAGCCTTCAACATCGCGTAAGAAATGACAAATTTTATTTATTGCCAGCGGATTTACTGTAATAACCGGTTCGACAGGTACATTTTGAAATTCCAGTACATCCCGTGGGAATTCCTGCTTCAGACTGTTAAATATTTCTTCTCTTGTTTTCATACGGTTTTACTGACCATTGATTCTTTTCTGATCTTTTCCTGTAATTTAAGCAGTCCTTCCAGCAATGCTTCAGGTCGTGGAGGACAGCCGGGTACATATACATCTACCGGAATTATACGGTCAATGCCTTTAAGTACGTGATATCCATGTTCCCAATAAGGACCGCCGGAGTTTGAGCAGCTTCCCATAGAGATAATATATTTCGGGTCAGCCATTTGTTCAAACAGGCGTTTTATTCTGGTAGCCATTTTTAAGGTTACTGTACCGGAAATAATTATAATGTCAGCCTGACGGGGTGAAGGACGGGGAATAACACCAAAACGGTCAAAATCGTAATGCGAAGCTGATGTTGCCATCATTTCTATTGCGCAACATGCAAGTCCGAACCCTAACTGCCAGAGTGAAGACAGGCGTGCCCAGTTGAGCAGGTCATCTACTTTTGTGATTACAATGTTACTGTCTGTAAACTCTTGATCTAATAAACTTTTCATTTTTATACTATGTTATAAAGTGTCAACAGAAAATATAGCTGAAATTAAATACTCAGTTCTGTAAAGCATCTGTGCTTTCAGAAGACTGAGCTGTTTCCGGCTGTTCTTTTTTATAAATCTGTTTGTTTAATACAGGGGGATTAATGACAGGACGGGCCCACTCAAGGTCTCCCTTGCGCCATTCATAGGCCATCCCAAGACCGAGGACTAAAAGGAATATTGCTCCTGTAAGAAAGCCGGCAAACCCAAAATCTTTATAGGCAAGTGCCCAAGGGAAAAGGAGTACAACTTCCACATCAAAAATCAAAAATATAAGAGCTACTACATAAAACCGGATATTAAATTTTATCCAGGGGGAACCTTCAGGATTTTCACCGCATTCGTAAGTCAGTAGTTTTTCTTTAGTCGGACGCGCAGGGCGTATAAATTTTGCAACCAATATAGAAACTACTACAAAAACAGCCGCTAAAAGTATGAAAATAAAAATTTTACCGAATTCTGTAAGCATAGACTCTTGATTTTTTTTTAGCAAAAATACTATTTGACCTAAGTAATGTCAAGGGATAAGACAGCCTAATTACCTGCTGTATGAAAAATAGTATGTCCGGTCAATAGAATAACTGACAAATGGATGCCTGTTCAAATATGTATTACATTTTTAATAGTCTGAAGGGACTAATCAGCATTTAAATGTTATTATAGATTATAATATGATGCCAATGAATTGTCCGAATCAGATAAATAATATGAGACAGAAGACTTTATTGGGAAAATTGCAATTAGCCGGTGAAATTATTATATAGGCATTCAGATTTTTTTAGACAGTTATTATCAGGAGTAGTTATGAAAAAAATATTACTTATCGCAGCTCTGTTTTTTGTTTGTAAAGTTACAAATGCCCAGTTCATGGATTATACGGCTTCAAATCAGGGAAACTTTACCGGCGGAGCCGGTGTAACCTGGATTGATGGCAGACCATATAGTTCTATCCGCTTACGCCCTGAAATTGCATTCTCTAAGATAGGCATCGGGCTTGATTTTAATCTTGAGTTTGATGCTAATGGTAACATTAATAAGGAAAACTTTAATGAAGCCTCAGATTATTTAAGCATTATTCGTTACGTCCGCTACGGAAATAAAAGTGAGTCCTTTTATGCCCGCCTGGGAGCTTTGGATTATGCCACGCTCGGACACGGAAGCATTATGTACATGTACAATAACAGCCCAAGCTATGATGTAAGGAAAATCGGACTGGAATTTGACATTGATATGGAAAAGTTTGGCTTTGAGAGTGTTTATGGCAATTTCGGGGATGCCGGCGTTGCCGGTTTCAGAGGTTTCGTAAGACCGCTTAAACTTACGGCACTGGGGGACATCCCCGTCTTAGGTAATCTTGAGACCGGAGTTACATTCGCAGGGGATTTTAATAAATATGCCGGAGTCTCTTCAGCCAGTCTCGACAGTCTGAATCAGGTGAAAATACATAAGGACTACGGCGTTATGCAGGTAATGGGTTTTGATGTGGGTCTGCCTGTTAGTTTAAGTGATTATTTCAGGATTACTCCTTATTATGATTTCGCGAAAATAGTAAATTTTGGACAGGGGAGTAGTGCAGGCATAATGCTTAACCTGAACGGACTTGGTATTTTCAGCGCCGGAGCAAAGCTTGAACGCAGATTTAACGGCGACAGGTATTTACCATCGTATTTCAACTCGTTTTATGAGGTCGAAAGGTTGCAGATGGCTTCCAAAGGTGCAAACAGTAATTATATAAGCAAAGCTCAAAGGCTTGACTCGCTGACTACCAATGGCAGCGGGTTTTATGGCGGACTGCTGCTTAAAATATTAAATATATTTGAGATAAACGGAAGTTATCAGAGGCTGGATAATGACCCTGAAAGCGGAATACTTCATCTTGGGACTGATATTTCTCCGGCGGGTGCCCCATATATAGCGCGCGCAGGTTATGATAAAGTTCGCATCGGGAACGAAAAAGATATATTTACACTTGATGACAGAAGTTATCTGTTTGCCGAAGTTGGATATAAGCCTTTTCCATTTATGATTGTATCATTAGTATATAACTGGACGTTTACGCCCAACAGGGATAAAGATAATAATGTTATTGAATTTGTTCCGCAGAAGAAAATTGAATCAAGAGTATCATTTGTTTATCCGTTTAATTTTTGAAAACAGGCATTCAGTTACCGGTTTAACTAATGAATAAACACCGGACATTTTACCCTGCATTTTTGTTTTGCAGAATATATTGCGGATAATTGTATTTTGGAATAATTCTTCATATTTCTATTATTTTGGTTGCTTAGGAATATTTAATACTTTAAATTTACAAGTAACATGAAAAAGATTTCATTCGCAAAAATGAGCGGGGCAGGCAATGATTTTATTCTTTTTGACAAAAGATTTAATCCTTCTCTGACCCTGAACTCTAAAAATATAGTTAATCTGTGTGATCGCAGAAACGGCATTGGTGCCGATGGTATTTTAGTAATTGATGATATTCCTGACCATGATTTTTCTCTTGAATATTACAATTCCGATGGCTCCACCGGTACACTTTGCGGTAATGGCTCGCGTTGCGCTCTAAGATATGCCAGTTTAAGTGGCAGACTTAAGAGTGGCATGGCAAGTTTTCTTTCAAATAATATTGTTTATACAGGACAGATAATTGATGTTGATACTGTAAAATTTAATTTAAGTGCCCCGAAGGATATTAAGCTTAATTTCTTAATCAGTCTGAATGAGCATACAGTTAAGGCATCTTTTGCGAATACCGGTTCGCCTCATGTTGTTATTCAAACTGAAGATATTTTGAGCAGTCCGAATGATCCACAGTCCGGCTTTAAATCTATAAATGATGTTCCTGTAATTTCACTTGGCAGAGCGATAAGAAATTTACCTGATTTTGCTCCCGGCGGGACAAATGTAAATTTTATTCAGATTAATGGCAGTGAGCTTTTAATACGTACTTATGAACGAGGCGTTGAAGATGAGACGCTTGCCTGTGGTACCGGTTCGGTTGCAGGCGCATTAATTGTTTTTCTAAATTATAATATAAAACCTCCTGTTTCGCTTATAACAAGAAGCGGTGCTAAATTAATCGTGGATTTTCAAACAGAAGATGCACAGTTGAAAAATGTATCATTAAGCGGACCGGCAGAAGTTACTTTCACCGGGGAGTTTTATTCGAACTTGTATTTTTAATCATTGGAGATATATTAAATGGGTAAGGTTATTTTTTCTATTCAGTATGATGTGATTCCTTCTAAAAGGGAAGATTATTTAAACATTGCACGCGAACTTAAGGCTTTGGTTACATCCGAAGGGCTGGAAAGTTATTCTGTTTTTGAAAAAAAGAACAAAGCAAACAGTTTTGAGGAAGTATATATATTTGCAAACAATGCTTCTTATGAAGCTTTTGATGATAATGAAAACGAAAGAATTGACTTATTAATGTCGAAACTTTCCGATTTAATTACTGAAAACTCAACCAAGTACACCACTCTTCATGAGGTAGTGGTCTAAATTTGTCTGTGGTTTACTCTGGATTTGAAAAAATATCATTTCAATCAGGATTATCTTTCTAAATTTCAAAAGCGACAGCTTTTTTATTCCCGGGTAACTTTCTGCGGTAAGCTTATAAATGTAAATGCTGCCGGGTAATCCTCCTGCGTTGGAACCGGCAATATATTTCCCATCCGGTTTATTCTGCTTAACAGGTATCGCAGTTTCTCTTCTGTCCGAATTACTCTGAAAAGAATGGCAAAGTCCCCTGACTGTATTAAAATGCACCAGATTAATTTCCGGAAGGAGATAGTAACCGTCTGTAAATATACTAAAAGATAATTTTTCCTCTCCGGATACATTCTTTTTTGCTCTCAAAGGAATCAGTTTAATAGTTCAGGAGTAAAACAAGGGTATCCGTAAGTCAAAGAATACACTAAAAGAGTCGGCGAATACACTAAAAGAGTCAAAGAATAC
>JBAXDX010000069.1:0-15616 GCA_037140715.1 Ignavibacteria bacterium | reverse complement strand
AATATAATACTTTTTTCTTTAATCGTAAAGGTATTTGTGAAACGTTATACTAGTAATAGATATATTTATTCCATCATACTTTATTAATCCTTTTGAACTTGTAAAATACAGAGTCCCATTTATTCCCTGAGCAATACCCCCGGCTATAATTTTCCCGTTGTCGCCAGGGATATCAAGTCTTTTAAAATTTCTTCCATCGAATTTAAAAACTCCATCGAGCGTTCTAAACCACATAAAACCCTGCTTATCCTGAAATGCCCCTGTAACGCAGGTACCCCTGAGGTCGTCAGTAACAGTATAATTTTTTATGTGATAATCCTGAGAGAATATCGAAGATAAATTTATAAGAAAAATAAGGATGCTGTATTTAATTAAATTTTTATTCATCCGGCTTATTTGGTGCTATTATCTATTCATCCATTTTTAAAGTGCAAATCTAATAAATTATGAGTCCACATGAAACTTTTATAAAATTCAGGTATTCTGTTTTCGATTTCTTCAGAAATACTGATGCCTGTAAACCTGATTTTCGAAAACCATACTCTATTGTATATGTTTTAAGGGATCAAAGAGAAAAGAATATTCATGTGGGAGGTCAGGGATCTGGCTGAAACTGTAAAAATATCAGAAAATTATTTGACAAAAAGGATTTAATATATTAGTTTGCGAAAAAAAATGAATACGATCATTAAAACAGCAATTATAAATATTAATATATTAATGCCACCCGCCATTGCGATTCTATCCGCAGGTTAAAACCGGGTAAGCATTATCTGACTTTTGTAAAAACCGGCTGAACACACTTAGTCGGTTTTTTTTGTTTCCAATTCAACCTTAACTATGGTAAAAATATGAAAATATTAAAATTTGGCGGTTCATCTGTCGGCAACCCTGAAAGGATTGAAAATGTAATTAATATTATTACAAATTCATTAAAAGAAAATAATGGTAATATAGCTGTTGTCTTTTCAGCCTTTCAAACTGTAACGGACAGTTTAATCGAAGTTAGTAGTATAGCTTCAAAAGGGGATCCATTATATTCAACGACTTTTAGAAGGCTTGAAGCCAAGCATCATGACGCGATAAAAGAATTAATCCACGATAAAGACAATCTCAGACGCACTTCTGAATATGTCATATCCTTGTTGAAGGAACTTTCCGATGTTCTTTACGGGATATTCCTGATTAAAGAATTATCATTAAGGACGTTAGATTTCATTATGAGCTTCGGAGAAAGGCTGTCGGCATATATTATCAGCAAAGCGATCAGGGATAAAGGTATTGAAGCAGAATTTCTTGACAGCCGTACCCTTGTCAAAACAGATGAAAGCTTTGGATATGGCCACGTCAGGTTTGAAATTACAAACAACAATATTAAAGAATACTTCAAAGAGCATAAAAATCCGCAGATTATTACAGGCTTTATTGCATCGACAATGAACGGAGATACTATTACTATCGGCAGAGGCGGCTCTGATTTTACTGCTGCAATATTCGGTGCGGCTTTGAACGTTGATGAAATTGAGATTTGGACCGATGTCGATGGTGTGATGACGGCAGACCCAAGGAAAGTAAAAAGGGCATTCGCTCTTAAGACGATGACCTATGAAGAAGCAATGGAAATGTCACATTTCGGAGCCAAGGTTATTCATCCTCCAACAATGCAACCGGCATTAAATAAGGATATTCCGATAAGAATTAAAAATACTTTTAATACAGCTTTCTCAGGAACTATTATTGGAAGAAAAAATGGTGAAAGCAATTTTCCAATTAAAGGTATTTCATCAATAGATAACATTTCTATAATCCGCGTGCAGGGTGGCGGAACTCTGGGTGTGGCAGGTACCGCCAAAAGAATCTTTGGAGCGCTTGCCAGACACAATATCAGCATTATTTTAATTACTCAGGCTTCAAGCGAGCATTCGCTTTGCATTGCTTTGGCTCCCAAGCACGCGATAGCAGCAAAGGAACTGCTTGAGGAAGAACTGAAGTTTGAAATCCGTGAGAAATTCATAAGTGAAATTATAGTTGAAACCAATCTTTCTATCGTAGCTGTTGTCGGCGAGAATATGCGCAAGACAATAGGTGTATCCGGAAAAATATTTCAGGCACTTGGCAAAAACGGCATTAACGTTGTCGCTATCGCCCAGGGTTCATCGGAGTTAAATATTTCAACAGTAATTCCAAGAGAAGATGAAGCCAAGGCACTCAATGCATTGCATGATATTTTCTTTCTGTCAGATCTTACGACATTAAATTTATTTATTATCGGAGCCGGACTTATTGGCGGAGAGCTTATGGAACAGATTGAATCTCAAAGACAATACCTTGAAAAGAAACATTACTTTGACGTTAATATTGTCGCTATGGCAAACTCAAAGAAAATGTACTTTAAAACTGATGGCATAAGTTTTAATAACTGGAAAGGACAGCTCCTTGCTTCGGAAGATATAATGGATATTGATGCATTTATCACAAAGATGAAAAGTCTTAATCTTCCAAATACTGTATTTGTTGACTGCACTTCAAGCGAAGACATCGTTAAAAGGTATCTCGATATTTTGAAATCATCGGTTTCTATTGTTACTCCTAATAAGAAAGCTAATTCAAGCAATTATGAATATTTCAATGACCTGAAACTGGCAGCTTTGAACAATAATGTTAAGTTCCTGTATGAAACCAATGTAGGTGCCGGACTTCCTATAATCGGAACATTATATGATATGATAGCTTCCGGCGACAAGATACTTAAAATTGAAGGTGTTCTGTCCGGCACTCTAAGTTATATTTTCAATTCTTTTGATGGGCTGAAACCATTTAGCGAAGTAGTTAATGAAGCTAAGCTTAAAGGATTTACCGAACCAGACCCAAGAGAAGACTTAAACGGCTTAGATGTAGCACGCAAACTTTTAATATTATCCAGAGTAGCCGGTTCCAGACTTGAACTAAGCGATATTAATGTTGAAAACCTCGTGCCCGAAGAACTACGTAGCATTTCATCGGTTGATGAATTCTTTGCCCGTTATAAGGAATATGATAAATATTATGAAGAGCGCAGGAAGAAAGCAACAGAAAAAGGCTGTGTCCTCAGATATATCGCAAAGTATGAAAACGGCAAAGCTGAAATATCGCTTCAGGAAGTTGACAGTACTCATCCGTTTTATAATTTGTCCGGTAGCGATAATATTATCTCCTTCAAGTCGATGAGATATCAGAATCATCCGATGGTAGTTAAAGGTCCTGGCGCAGGTGCCGCAGTAACAGCGGCCGGAGTTTTCTCCGACATAATAAGAATTGCATATTACTTAAGCTAATAAAACATGGTGGAAATAATGAGTAAAGAAATAAGAGTATTCGCTCCGGCTTCAGTTTCAAATATCGCGTGCGGTTTTGATATAATGGGCTTTGCTATAAATGAACCCGGCGATGAGGTTGTGCTTAGAATAAAATCTACTCCCGGTGTTGTAATAACTTTAATTACAGGTGATGGTGGCAAGCTTCCGTTGGATGCCGAGAAGAATACGGCAGGAGCGCCGGTCATCGCAATGCTTAATCATTTAGAGACAGATTGCGGGATTGAAATAGAAATTCACAAGAAAATGCCGCTGGGAAGCGGACTCGGGTCAAGCGCTGCAAGCGCAGTAGCCGCTGCTTTTGCCATGAATGAACTTCTTGATGCCGGACTTTCGAAAAATGAACTGCTTTATTTCGCTCTTGAAGGCGAGAAAATAGCAAGCGGTGCTATTCATGCAGATAATGTTGCTCCCTGCCTGTGGGGCGGTTTTGTTCTTATCCGCGGATATAACCCGATAGATGTAATTGAAATCGAAACTCCAAAGGATTTATATTGCACGGTTATTCATCCGCATATTGAGATTAACACTAAAGAATCAAGGATGCTTTTGCCGAAAGAAGTTCCGCTTAAAAGCGCGATTACGCAGTGGGGCAACACCGCGGGACTTATTGCCGGACTTATGAAATCAGATTATGCTTTAATCAGCCGTTCGCTTGAAGACGTGATTATTGAACCGGTACGTGCGGTTACAATCCCTCATTATTACGAATTAAAACAGGCAGCGCTTTCAGCCGGCGCTCTCGGCTGTAATATCTCAGGTTCCGGACCGTCTGTTTTTGCATTATCCGGCTCAATTGACAACGCTGAAAAAGCCGGACGCGATATGCAGGCAATCCTGGATTCATCGGGACTGCATAGCGAAATATACGTTTCGGAAATAAATCAACAAGGACCAAGAATCTTATAAAATTATTATTATGAAACTTTACAGCACAAACAACAATCAAAATATTGTCAGTTTCAGACACGCCATAGAACAAGGTATCGCTGAAGACGGCGGACTGTTTATGCCCGTTGAAATTCCAAAACCTGAAAGCACTTTCTTTCAGGAAATAAGCCATTATTCTTTTAACGAAATCGCTTTTTATATTCTTAGAGCATTTCTTAACGATGAAATTCCCGACAACGATTTAGAAAATCTGGTAAGCAAAACATTTACATTTAATGCTCCGTTGGTAAAACTTGCCGGCGGTCCCAATATACTTGAATTATTCCACGGTCCTACGCTTGCTTTTAAGGATTTTGGCGCCCGCTTTATGGCTAATACTCTTTCTTATTTTATAAAGAATGAAAATAAAGAATTAACCATACTTGTGGCAACCTCAGGCGATACAGGTAGCGCCGTTGCCAATGGCTTTTATAATGTGGATGGTATTAAAGTAATTATTCTTTATCCGTCAAAGAAAGTCAGCAATATTCAGGAAAAACAGCTTACGACTTTAGGCAATAATATTTCAGCTTTAGAAATTGAAGGGACTTTTGATGACTGCCAAAGATTGGTCAGGCAGGCGTTTACTGACAGCAGTCTGAAAGAGAAACTTAGATTATCCTCGGCAAACTCAATTAACTTCGCGCGGCTTCTGCCACAGTCGTTTTATTATTATAGTGCTTATGCCCGGCTTGAAGATAAGACAAAACCATTTATTGTTTCAGTACCGAGCGGTAATTTTGGCAACCTGACCGCCGGACTAATCGCTAAGAAGACGGGACTGCCGGTTGATATGTTTATCGCTGCAACAAATGTAAATGATATTGTGCCTGAATATCTTGAAACCGGCTCATACAATCCCAGAACATCAGTTCAGACAATATCAAATGCAATGGACGTAGGCAACCCGAGTAATTTCGCGCGCATTATGGCTCTCTTCAGCAACCGGCATGATATTGTCAGGGAGAATATTTACGGAGCATCATTTAGCGATGAACTTACAAGAGAAGCAATTAAAGAAGTCAGGGAAAAGTATAATTATATTATTGATCCGCATGGCGCGGTAGGGTATCTGGCGATAAAGAAGTTTACCGATGGCAATTTTGAGAAATTCAACACAGCCGTTTTAGAGACAGCCCATCCGGCAAAGTTTATTGATGTAATGGAAGATGTTCTAAATGAAAAGCTTATTATACCGGAAAGACTGGCAGAATGTCTTAATAAAGAAAAACACTCTGTCAGGCTTTCTTCAAAATATGATGAGTTCAGGTCTTACTTATATGCTTTGTAATTTGTATCTTTACGGCAGTATATTTTCAGAAAATTTCTTAATACTTATTTTATAAATAACCGGCAGATAATGATGAGTGAAATGAAGAAAAAAGTCGCAATACTTGGCGGCGGCAATATCGGACTATCAATTGCAAACGGATTAGTTAATTCCAGGTTGTTTGCTCCGGAGAATGTAACAATCACACGGAGAAAAGCTGAACTGCTTGCGCCTTACATGAAGAAAGGCTTTAATATCAGCAGCGAAAACTCTCCTGCTGTTCGAAACGCTGATATTATTATCATTGCGGTTACGCCGCGGCAGCTTAATCCGCTGCTCGCTGAAATAAAACCGGACATTGACGAAGCAAGACACCTTGTAATCTCAGTTGTATCCGGTGCGACAATAAAAGAAATCAGAAAACAACTTAAACCTGATACGGCAGTCGTGCGCGCTATGCCTAATACGGCAATCGCTATTCAGGAATCAATGACGTGCATTTCGGCAGATAATGTTTCTGACGAGGCACTTGAACTTTCAAAAAATATATTTGATTCGGTTGGCAAAACTCTTGTTATCGATGAATCGCTAATGGTGCCTGCGACTGCTCTTTGCGCGTGCGGTATTGCATTCTTCCTGAGAGCTATAAGAGCTGCTTCGCAGGGCGGAATTGAAATCGGTTTTCATGCAGAGGATGCTCTTTTAATGGCGGCTCAGACGGCTAAAGGTGCTGCTTCGCTTTTAATCATTAATGAAAATCATCCGGAAAGAGAAGTCGATAAAGTTACCACACCGATGGGCTGTACAATCGCAGGACTTAATCAGATGGAACACAACGGATTCAGTTCGGCGCTTATCAAAGGGATTGTAACTTCCGCCGAGAAAGCAGAGCAACTTTATTCGCCAAAAAATTCAGAATAAATTGATTCATTATTGACAAGACACATTTTAATTTTTATTTTGTACCCTGTGGTAAAGTAAATTCAAAGTAACGATATATTCTGTTCTTAAAATTATTTAATAACTCTTATAGAGAAAGGTAGAGGGTACAGGCCCTGTGAAACCTTAGCAACCGTTCCGTTAATACCGGGAGTGAGGTGCTAAATCCTGCCTGCGTATATTATGCGCCAGGGAAGATGAGAGAAGAATTAAAAACTATTTAACCTCTTCAGCAATCTTGCCTGAAGAGGTTTTTTTTTATTATTAAATAAATATTTCCGGCATCATGCCTGAAAAATAACTTATAAAATCCAATGAATACAAAACAAACAGATAAAATAAACATCCTTAAAGCTGTAACTGAGTTCAAAACTCTTTTTAATAATAGTGAGCATCTGAATCTTGAGGCTGGCGGCACAATCTTTCCTGTTAATGTTGCTTACCAGACCTATGGAAGTCTTAACAACGAAGGGACAAATGCTATACTTATCTGCCATGCACTTACGGGTAACGCTCATGCCGCAGGGGAGTTAAGTAATGCAGAGTCGGATGCAAATGCAGCCGATGACTGCCTAAAAAAATATAGTGAAATGAATATTGGCAAGCCTGGCTGGTGGGATAACATGATAGGACCAGGTAAAACCTTTGATACCGGGAAATACTTTGTTATCTGTTCAAATATACTTGGAAGCTGCTACGGAACAACAGGTCCCGTTTCGCTTAATCCGGGCACGTCAAAAGCTTACCAAAAAGATTTTCCCATTGTTACCGTCCGCGATATTGTGAAAGTTCAGTATAAACTTATCAGGGAACTCGGCGTTAACAGACTTAAAACTGTTACAGGCGGGTCGCTTGGCGGTATGCAGGCACTTGAGTGGGCAGTAATGTATCCTGAAATTGTTGAATCTATCATTCCAATCGCCTGTCCTGCGAAGCATTCTGACTGGGCTATCGGCTTTAATGAAACGGGCAGACGTGCTATAATTAATGACCCTGAATATAACGGAGGATATTATTCTAAACAGCCTTCAAACGGATTTGAGCTTGCCAGGATGATAGCAATGATTACCTACCGGAGCGATGTATCATTTAATGATAAATTCAGGCACGAGCATATTAACAACAAGGGTAGTTATTATGACAAAGCGAATCTGTTTCAGGTACAGAATTACCTGAACTATCAGGGTAAAAAACTTGTAAAAAGATTTGATGCCAACGCATACATTACATTATCGGATGTAATGGATCTGCATGATATAACGTATGGACGCGCTCCTTTGAAAGATGTACTCGGCGCAGTAAAAGCAAAGACACTAACCATAGGTATTTCGACAGATATTCTTTATTATCCGCATGAGCAAAAAGAAATCGCCTCGCTAATACCGGCAGGCAGATATGCTGAAATTGATTCCCCCTACGGGCATGATGCTTTTTTAATTGAATTTGAGCAGATGAACAGGATAATCAGGGAGTTTTTGTAAGAGAGTTTCAACGAATCTCTCCTGGTTTCCATGGCTCCGTGTGTTTTATATTCAAAAATTGGACCCTGATATATTCCAAATCAGATAAGTGCCGGTCAGACAGGCTGACAAAACAATCAGCTGGTTTGACAAACCCCGCTTTACGCAATAATTGGAAAATAAAGAAAAAATCAAAACGTATGTCAGGATTTAATCCGGACTGCCCAATAATGGAATGTAACTTTAGAATAAAATACCTAAAAATAATAGAATTATATTGACATGTATCACATATTTTAATAGTTTTGCAACTATCTATGAATAATTTTTATTACTTCTCAAAAACCAGACTAAAAATCGTAAAGATTAAGAATTTCACACAGAAACTTTTAATTCTATTCACAGGTTTAGTTATGGTTGTATCCTCAGTACTTTTGGGCGGATATTTCCTCCTTAGAAGTCTGGTCGGTCCTGATTCTCATGCCGGTACATTAAATTCGGAGAGCAGGGAATTATCGAAAAAGGTTGAAGAACTTGCATCGCTGTACCGGAAATTAAATAATGATATGGACAGTCTTAATAGAACCAACAATGAATTAAGGCTGGCATCGGACCTTCCACCGGTAAATGATATTGATAAGAACCCTGGAACAGGCGGTGGTATGTTTGATAATATTGTCAGTTTATCTCATCAGTCAAAAATTGACCTTGAAGCTCTCTCGGAATATATTGAAAATGTAAAAAATAAAATAAATTTTGAAAAGAATAACTTTGCAGAAATTTCACAAAAGCTAAAAAATAATCAACAGCTTTATTCATCTATACCGGCTATTAAACCGTCATACGGCACATTGGCTAATCATGGATTTGGAATGAGAGTTCATCCTATACTTGGAATAAACCGGATGCATGAAGGAGTTGATATTATTACTGACATTGGCACGCCTGTAATGTCGCCGGGTAAAGGTGTAATAAGCTTTACAGGGAGCAAAGGCGGTTATGGCTTGTGTATTGAAATTGATCATAGCTTTGGTTATAGAACAGTATTAGGTCATTTATCGCAGATAAATGTTAATGTCGGACAGCAGGTTGAAAGGGGAGAGGTGATAGCCAAATCAGGCAATTCAGGATTATCAAGCGGTCCTCACCTGCATTATGAAGTCCACCATAACGGAGTAGCAATGGATCCTGAAGGATTCATTTTCGATGATCTCGGACTATTTGAAATAACCGCAAAAAAATAAATTCCCAGGAGTAAAATATATGATTTGGACAGTAGAACTTGCTTCTTTCCTTGATGATGCCCCTTGGCCGGCTACGAAGGAAGAACTAATAGACTATGCAGAAAGAATTGGAGCACCGCTTGAAGTAGTTGAAAATCTTCAGGAGCTGGAGGATTCAGAGGAGCCTTATGAAACAATTGAGGATATTTGGCCAGACTATCCGAGTGAAGAGGACTTCTTTTATAATGACGATGATGATTTTAACTAAAAGGTGCTCAGGCACCTTTTCTCTATGCCTATGTTAGAAATCTGGAAAGATGTCTTAGGACAGGAACACCAAAAAAAAATCCTTCAGAAAATATACTTATCTCAAAAGATCCCTCATGCATTTCTATTTTCAGGTACTTCCGGTGCCGGTAAATATTTTACCGCTCTAAGATTCTGTCAGTTACTTAACAGTGATACATCAGGGGAAAACAAACCTGGTTTAACCGCATTAAAGATTGCAAATCTGTCAGAGCCTTATGTTAAGTTTATCATGCCGCTTCCTCGCGGCAAAAATGAAACCGGTGATAATTCATCGCTCGAAAAGTTAAGCAAAGAGTCGCTTGATGAAATTCAAAGTGAGTTGAATAAGAAAATTGATAATCCGTATTATGAAATTGCAGTCAGCAACGCTAATACAATTAAAATTAGCAGTATAAGAGAAATAAAAAAATTTGTTTCGATTAATTATGATGAAATTAAGTACCGGCTGATTATTATAAGCAACGCTCATTTAATGAATGATGAAGCCCAAAACGCCTTGCTAAAGAATCTTGAGGAACCTCCGGAAGGAATCATTTTTATTCTGTTGACTAATAATAAAAATCAGCTTCTTGATACAATAATTTCAAGAAGCTGGGTAATTGATTTTGAACCGCTTCAGGAATCTCATGTTATTCAGCTGTTAAAGGAACGCTTTAACATTGCGCCTGATCTTGCAGGAATGATTGCGCCTTTTGCCAATGGTTCTGTTACAAGAGCACTTGAGCTGCTTAAATATGACTTTGAACAAATGAAAGATAAGGTGATCAATATTTTACGTTATTCGCTTGCCTTAAAGTTTTATTCCGCACAAAAGGAAATGACATCTGCCTTAGGTGATTCACAGTCAGTTACGATAAAACTAATCATTCAAATGATAACATACTGGCTGAACGATGCTCAGCGCGAGCGAATTTCATTCCCCGCTTTTTACTTCAGTAACAATATTGAGACAATACAAAAATTTAACCGGCGCTTTCTGAAAACAAATATTCTAAGTGTAATCTCAAACCTGAATATTCTTGAACGTTCCATAGATAGCAATGTTAACTTGAATATTGTAGCTCTTAGTATTATATTGGAGCTTTCTTCTTTAAGATATTGAGGCGTTAAAATTGAACAGCGAATCGGGTACTGTCGTTAATGAACATGTTGAACATAAATCTTCTGATATTCATCAGAATAAAGATATTTATAATGATATTTTAGAGCGTTGCCTTTGTCCGAATCAAATTGATGATAATTGTTCAGACTGTAACACAGTATCCATTGAACCCGGAGAAAAAGACAGTCGTGTAATTATTGAGGCATCGTGTAAGGGCAACCTTGGGTTATTTTACTGTATCGTAAGCAATGAAATTAAGGACCTTATCAAAATTAACGATATGATTATCATCTCACATGATGAAATTATTGAAATGGCAAGTGTTGTAAAAATAGGCGGGCTTGTTTCAATTAAGCGACATAAGCTTAAGCTTTGCGGTGAATCTTTGCCGGTTGTATTAAGAAAAGCTGATGATAATGATATACTGACTCTCAAAAGAAACTCTCATGAGGAAACCAGAGCTGATGAAATCTTCAGGGTTAAGATGCAGAAATATAATCTTAATATGAAACTTGTAGATGTACATTATCAGTTCGACCGCAATAAACTTTATTTCTTCTATACGGCTGATGGAAGAATAGATTTCCGCGAACTTGCCAAAGATCTCGCTTCCAGTTTCAGAACAAGAATTGAACTAAGGCAGATAGGAGTCCGGGACGAAGCTAAAAGAATCGGCGGACTTGGAACCTGCGGACGAGAATTCTGCTGTTCTTCATTTTTAACCAACTTCAAGAAAATTACTACTCAGCTTGCTTCAGAACAGAATGGCACATCAGGTTTTTCCAAATTAAGCGGACCATGCGGAAAACTTAAATGCTGTTTGTCATTTGAAACTAAAGAAGTAATTCACGAAGATGCACAGGGTGCAGGCTGAATTTCCCAATGCCTGTTATACAATTTGAAAAGGCTGTTGTAATCAGTACCTTAATAAGAAGCTGCGGGAAAGGATTGTCTGAATACTGATTTTGTTATAAATATTACAGAAAATGCTATTTTAATTTACCCCCTCATAATACCCATAATGGTGATTATGTAACCTTATGCTTATAAAGAAAGAGCACTGGCACTTTCTTAATGAAATGTTATGCCGAATATTTAGAACTGGTGCTTATATCTGATGATGTGATCCCAGGCAATGATTGGCTTCGTTGCTGTCTTCCGGTAATTTCATACAGCAATTTTCATTCTGTGTTCCTTTTCAGCAGCGTATGCAAGGCAGGCAAGTATATCTTCTATTTTTAGTTCAGGATAGTCTTCTGCTATCTGCTATGCAGACATACCTGACGCCAGCCATCCTAAAACATCGTAAACGCTGATTCTGGTATCTCTTACGCAGGGTTTACCAAAACGTATATCGCTCCGATAGTAATGAAATTTTTATATTGCATAAAAAAACTCCTTAGCGTTGGAAACTGTCGTCTTCAGACAACAGATAAAAAAGCCTGTTTTAATTGTGTTAATATTGTTGACATGCTGATAACTATTTACATCTGTACTGTATATTTGCTGAATCAGATTCCTGCATCCGGCTTGCCGGAGTCAGACCGGAATCCGTCTTCCTTCCGATACGGTTAAATATGCGCTAATCAGTCGTGAATAAAGCTTCAACAAAGCTTTTAGCTTCAAATGTCTGAAGATCATCTATCCCTTCTCCGACTCCAATATACTTAACCGGTATTTTCTGTTGCGAGCATATTTGAAATACAACTCCGCCTTTGGCAGTTCCGTCCAGCTTTGTCAGAATGAGTCCTGATATATCAGTAACATGGCTGAATTTTTCAGCCTGCACAAGAGCATTTTGTCCGGTATTCCCGTCAAGCACCAAAAATGTTTCATGAGGAGCGTTGCCTGATACCTTTGATATAACTTTCTTTATCTTCTTTAATTCTTCCATCAGATTATTCTTCGTGTGAAGCCTGCCGGCAGTATCAATTAAGACTACATCGACATTCTTCCGGATTGCTGTTGTTACAGTATCAAATGCCACGGCAGACGGATCAGTACCAATGGCACGCTGTACTATATCAACTCCGGCACGCTGCGACCAGATTTCAAGTTGCTCATTTGCCGCCGCACGAAATGTATCGGCAGAACCAATCATAACTTTCAGACCAGCCTGCTTATAATTATATGCCAGCTTACCTACTGTGGTAGTTTTACCGGCGCCGTTAACTCCAACAATCAGAATGACAAAGGGCTTTATATCATCAAGTCTCTTAAATTCGGAATCAGTATTATATGAATCAAGAATACCCGTCATTTCCGACTTTATTACATCCATTACATTCAGTTTGCTTCTGTCTTTCTCTGCCTTTAACTTTATCCGTGTATTTTCAATTATCTTACCGGCTGTATCAAATCCAATATCCCCTGTGATTAGTATCTCTTCCAGCTCGTCTAATAATTCATCGTCAAGTTTTGCTTTTCCTGTTATCGTTTCGCTGATTTTTGCAACAAGTTTATCCCTTGTCTTTGTAAGTCCGTCTTTTAACTTATTGAGATTTATATTCTTAAACAGATTCATTCTTATTCCATGTTAATAATTCTTTAGCCCTGACTATATAGCCGAGCATAGATGTAAAAATGAGAGTCAGACTGCTGTATAGCAACAGGTTATGTAGCCAGTATAAATTATTTTCAAGATTTAAGACTATCCCAATTATATAAAATCCGATAAATGTTACCGTTATTTTGCCAAGAAGGTTTGAAGACAGTACCTTGCCGAGTTTATTTGATATAATTATGCCTCCGGTCAGAATTAAAATATCGCGGCCGATAACCAGATAAAAATAATATCCCGGTATTAATTCAAGAGAAAAGAGCCGCACCATTATTACAGCTATAATTATCTTGTCTGCCAAAGGGTCTATTAATTTGCCAAATTCAGTTATCTGATTAAATTTTCTGGCAAAATAACCGTCAAAGAAATCTGTAGCGGTAGCAAAAAGGAGTAATGAAAGGAGTATTATTCTGTATCCGGTCCCCTGTTGAAGCTTCTCAAACAAGAAATAGACAGGAATACTTATAAGAAGCCTCAGAAAGCTGAGAAGATTCGATAATGTCAGAATTTTTTGAAATTTTATCATATTAAATATATATAATCATTAGAATCTGCATCTTATTCTTCATAAACATCTTTTGTAAAGTGTTTATTTATCTCCGTAGGGTATTTTCCGGTAAAACATGCGGCGCAAAAATCGTCTTTCTCATTTTCCGCCATTGCTTCAAGAAGTTCTGCTTCCGTCAGATATTCAAGACTGTCGACTTCAAGGTAATCGCATATACTATCAGTATTTCCGTTGAATTTATTGGCGATAAGTTCTTCTTTGGACGGGAAATCCATTCCGTAAAAGCAGGGGTTCATTATCGGAGGTGAAGAGATTCTTATATGAATTGCTTTAGGATTAGCTTCCTTAAGCAGATTTATCAGGAGTTTTGATGTTGTCCCGCGTACAATTGAATCATCAATCAGCACAATAGTTTTATTCTCCAAAACGCCACGTACTGTGTTAAATTTAATTTTAACGCCCACTTCCCTTTTCGATTGTCCAGGCTGAATAAAGGTTCTTCCTATGTAATGACTTCTTATAAGTCCGATTTCAAACCTTGCTTTCAGACCATCCTTTTCAAGCTGATTTACATAACCAAGAGCCGCCGTGTTTGAACTGTCCGGCACACTTATAACGATAACCTTTTCGCCATCCTTATCAGTTGCCGGGTGTTTTTTAGCGAGTACCTTCCCTAATCTCCGTCTTATTTTGTCAACGCTGTGCCCAAATATCATGCTGTCAGGTCTTGAAAAGTAGATATATTCAAAAATGCATTGTTTCTTACCCGGCAATTCATCAAATATCTGAAATGACTTAATGCTCTTTTGTTCTACAGATTCACGGTCAATAACGACAAGTTCTCCCGGCTGAATATCTCTTATATATTCCGCGCTGTTAATATCAAAAGCGCATGTTTCAGAAGCTATTATAAACGAACCATTCAGCTTTCCGAGAGACAGCGGTCTGAAACCATAGGGGTCCCTTGCTGCTATTAGTTTGTCATCTGTAAGTATCACAAGACAATATGCGCCTTCGATTTTTTGAAGTGCTTCCTTAATCTGGCTTACCTGATCTTCAAGCCGGCTTTTTGAGATTAAATGCAGAATTACTTCTGTGTCGCTTGTAGTTTGGAATATCGCTCCTTCATTTACAAGTTCTTCACGTAATATATGTGCATTAGTAAGATTTCCGTTATGCGCCACCGCCAGATGACCCATTCTGTAATTAACCAGAAAAGGCTGAATGTTCTTTCTTGATTCCGATGACCCTGTTGTTGAATATCTGTTATGTCCGATTGCCGCACAGCCTGTCAGATGTTCATTTAATACTTCAGGATTGTGAAATACTTCTGAAACAAGTCCGATATCTTTATGAATGTTAAAAATTACACGTCCGTCTTCCTTCTTTTCCGAAGTTACGATACCTGATGCCTCCTGCCCTCTGTGCTGAAGCGCGTGCAGTCCATAATAGGTTATATAGGCAGCTCTGTTATGATCATATATTCCAAATATTCCGCAAAATGATTTTGGTTTATCGTTATCCAAAGTAAAATCTCATTATTAAATTTATTAAAATAAGCAGAAGAAATTATTGCCGGTTATGAAATCTGTTTAGTTTTGAAAGTCTCCGGATGCCGGGTAGTTTTTCAGAAAGGCAAAACACCGGATGGACTGCGCATCATAAGAGTAAACACTACCCTTACGAATTTCACCGGCTTAAATATACTATTTTAATTTTTATTTATCTACAAACATATTACCTGTATGGGTAATCTGTTTGCCGGGGGTGTGCGCAAAATTACACTCTTAATCATACTCATAATCTTAATCATAATCATTTTTCCTGAAGCGATTAAGATTATGAGTATGAGTAAGATTAAGATGAATTACAGGCTGTATATCCGTTTATGCTTATTGGAACTGTGAACAGCTTAATTTGTGATACACTTACTCAGTCAGCGTAACAAGACACCTGCCGGGT
>JBAXDX010000068.1:0-15869 GCA_037140715.1 Ignavibacteria bacterium | reverse complement strand
TTTGTGGCGGGTAAATTAAAGTATGATTACCCACTATAAACAACATAGAGCCGAAATTAAATAGGGATATAAAAAGTTAGAATGTCAGAAAAAAAACAGGGAACAGTTGCTTCGTGAAATTGAAGAGTACAAAAAACTCGTCTCCGGGCTTAACGGAACGATAAACTCTTTCGAAAAGAAAATTGCCGAAGGTAAAAGCGATAGTCTTGCAGATAATGCGCCGGTTATGATATGGAAATCTGATGTCGTGAATCATTGTGAATATGTTAATAATGCCAGGCTTGAGTTTACCGGGCGCACGTTTGATGAAGAAATTAGTGGCGGATGGTTTGATATGGTTCATCCTGATGATATTCAAAGAGCCATGAATATATTCAATGGCGCTTTTGAAAAAAAAGAAAAGTTTCAGATAGAGTGCCGCCACATGCGTTACGATGGACAGTATCGCATAACGCTTACACTCGGTGTTCCGCGTTACGACCAAGACAGAACTTTACTCGGGTATCTTTGGTACTGCATTGATATCACGGATATAAAGCTCGTTGAGAAAATTACCCAAAGGGATTATGAAAAGCAGAACGTAATTAATTCAATATTAAATTTGTCAATAGAAAATCTTTCGCTCAGGGAAATACTGCAACGTACGCTTATGAGTGTGTTAAATGTCTCCTGGCTTAAGAATAAAGCAATGGGCGGTATTTTCCTTAACGATAAGGAAAATAAGAATATAATACTTATGGCAAGTAATAATATCGGCAGCTTTTCTGCGCAAAAATGCGCCTTTATTCCCTTAGGCGAATGTCTCTGCGGTATAGTAGCCAAAACCGGGCAGAGCCAGTTTGCCGGCTGCATAGACGAGCAGCATACTATCAGACATGATAATATGCTACCACATGGTCATTATGTCTTTCCGATATGTACCGCCGATAACAAAATTCTTGGTGTTCTGAATGTATATCTTGAAGAGAACCATATTAAAGAAGAATTTGAAGTTGAGTTTCTTGGTATTGTATCACGCCATCTTGCTCAGATTATTTTGCGCAAAAATGCTGAGGATAAATTAATAAGGCTTTCAAGCGCGGTTGAACAGACAGGCGATCATATAATAATAGCCGACCGCAAAGGTATAATTGAATATGTAAATAAAGCATTTGAAGAATTAACCGGATTTTCCCGCACCGACTGGATTGGTAAAACTCCGAGAATACTTAAATCCGGCAAGCATGATTCTGATATCTATAAAAAAGTCTGGGACACAATTTCCTGCGGGCAAATTTTCCGTGGCATTACTATTAACAAGAAGAAGAACGGAGAGCTGTATTACGAAGAAAAGGCGATAACTCCGATTTTAGATGGCAATGGTAAAATCACACATTTTGTTTCCGTAGGACGTGATATTACTGAAAGAATAAAAGCCGAAGAAGAACTTCACAATGCAAAAGAAATGGCTGAAAAATCTGAAAAGCTCAAGGGTGAATTTCTCGCTCAGATGTCCCATGAGATCAGGACTCCTGTTAATACAATCCTTAATTTTGCATCTCTTCTAAAGTATGAGTTGGAAGCAACCATGCCTGAAGAACTCAGTAGTATGTTTGCTTATATTGATTCGGGTGGCAGAAGACTTATAAGGACAATTGACCTGATACTTAACATGTCCCAGATACAAGCTGAAACCCTCAGCATCAACAAGATAATGATAGACCTCGGATGTGAAGTGTTGAGCGATGTTGTTATAGAACTGCGGCCTTCGGCAAATGAAAAGAAATTACAACTGACCTACGAAGACAGAACCGAATCTGCAAAGATATGTGGCGATCAATATACGATAGCACAGATATTCATAAACATCATTGACAATGCAATTAAGTTTACAAATACTGGCGAAGTAAAAGTTATTCTTTCTGAAATTGATGGCTATATTATAGTTGAAGTTATTGATACCGGCATCGGTATTTCTGAGGATTACCTGTCCAATTTATTCGAGCCTTTTAGTCAGGAAGAGACTGGCTACACCAGACGGTTTGAAGGTAACGGACTTGGGCTTGCACTGGTAAAAAAATATGTTGAGGTTAATAACGCCGAAATTTCTGTTGAAAGTAAAAAAGAAATCGGTACAAAATTTACCGTTCGTTTCAAAAGGCAGTAATTGTTAATGTGAATTGTAAATATTTGTTCTCTTCTTTTTTGCTGTCAGACTTAAAACTTTCGTTTGTTAATCTAAAAAAGCATTTTTATTATCATTAATTCAGCTCTGCTGATGTATATCTGTCTGACTATGATTTATTATTGAAGACCAGCTTGGAAATAAAAAATAATATGAAATTCAAAAACAAATTAAATTCTAATATGAAAAATTATAGTATAAAATATCTTATAGGCTTAATTATCATTTTAAGCGTAGCATTATTTCCTCAGCAGAAATCGTTGTTTGTGAATTACGGTCCGGAAGCAAGCCGTGATAAGGGAGACCCGAATTCATATCAGATATTCTTTATTAAAGTTCCTGCATCTGCACCAGGTCAGCTTTACCTGAAAATATTTGATATAGATTGCGGAAAGAGTATTGATCGAAACTGGGGGCAGTGGGATACTAAAACATTGTTTTCCTTTTATGGCGGGGCGGGAGTATTCTCAAAAGAAAGTAATCTTATTCCTGTTGCAAAACCAATAGAGCCATTCAGTGGCGAACTGATAAAAGAGAAGTCCACAAAATGGAACGGTCTGCTTGATAACTACTGGTATCCGCTTACAAACTTTAAACCTGAGCAGGGAGAACTGATAGACGGCTATTATTATTTCAAATTAGTTGTAAAAGGTATTGAAGGCAATGATGCAAATGTTTTTGATGTTGCCGTCAGTACTTCTATATCAGAGAATCTTCCTGTTGAGGGTGTGAAGATTCTTACGTATGCTCCTACAATCAGACTTATAATCCATCAGAAGGCTGTACAACTAAGATTTAAATCCCCCGAAAAAGATTCAGTAATTATTCTGCATAACTTTGATGCTGATGAAGCGGGGCTTATCCTTAAAACTCCATTCCGTTCTGATATAAGATTAGGTGCATCAGAAAACGGGAAGTGGTTAAAGAAGGCAGTTACATTAAAGTCTTATGAGTTAAACAGCATGTGCGCAATAGAATTTGGGACTGGCGGTAAGACGATAAATACTGCCACTTTTTATGTAACAGACTCAAAGAATAACCCTTTATTTTTCGAGTTGCCAGTTTGGACTCCTAAAGAAAACAGCAGACCGGTAATCAGCCACCATGAGAAATATCTTTCAGACTGTCGGTCGGTAGAGTTTGACGGGTGTTCGAGTTCGGATAAGGAAAATGATCCGATAGAATTTTACTGGAAATTCAGCGATGGTACCGCGGACAATGGTTGTAAAGTTATACATGAGTTCCCTGGATCTGGCGTGTATAGCGTACGGTTGATTGTTTGCGATGGTTCAGGTCAGATTGAAAATAGTGCGCTTACTAACTTTAAGGTTACCATCAATAACCAGCCGGCGACTAAATAATATTGCAGTAGGAACAAAGATGATAATATTATAAAGTACGCATGGGATTTTGGAGATGACTTCAGTATTGAGTAAAAATAAGCATTGAAACATGGTTCTCTGAGAACCGGACATAATCAGGATTGTTAAAGAGACATTTGGCAGCAACTTTTTGAGAGTTTTTGAAAACGCGTAAAAGAACTATTTATTAGTATATCAGGTTGTCTGAAATTATAATAACATTTAGAAACTAAAAATTATAGCGCGTTGTTGATTGAATATCGCAGGAATGATATAATACCTCATTCTATATTGCAAAATTGCCTAATGTATTAACCGGGATGAAAAACAATATTTATGGAACCAAAGAAAACAACAGGGAAGATTTCTTCTTTTGAAGCTGAAATCGGGCATTTAATGGCTTCGCAAAGTAGCCATAATGCTACATATATACCGAATATAAATGTTTCTGAAAACCAGAAGAATTTCGTTATGGTTATAAATCAGCAGAGAGAAATAATCTATGCTAATGAAGCTTTAAGAAATCACTTTGGTTCGGATGATCTTGACGATATACAGGGACTAAAACCAGGGAATGCGCTGGGATGTGTTTATGCTTTGGAAAGCACGGGAGGTTGCGGTACTACAGAACATTGTCATGTGTGCGGAATATTAAAAGCATCTTCACCTGGTTTAAAGGTACCTGCAAATGATAAGCTGGAAGTCAGCCTTATGAAGGAAAAAATAGATGAATCGCTCAATCTCAATATCTTAACTTCTACGGTTATTGTTAATGGCGAGAAGTTTATTGTACTCACGGCTATCGATACGAGCGATGAAAAACGTCATCGCGCACTTGAGCGAATATTTTTTCATGACGTGCTTAATACTGCCAGCGGAATAAAAAGTTTGCTGGACATGTTAATGGAGGCAAACGGAGCAGAAGAGAAATCTGAGTATTTAGATCTTTTGCCGTCTGCCGTAACAAGATTAATCGAAGAGATTAGATCTCAAAGGGACCTTAGCGCCGCAGAGAGTAACGAATTACAACCAAATTATTCCATGGTCAGCGCGCTTGAGATAATAAATAATGTAACAAATCTTTACAGAAATCATTTTGTGGCCAAAGACAAAACAATTGAAATTGATAAGAACTGTTACAGTATGGAATTTACAAATGATAAAGTATTGATAGGGAGAGTGATCGGTAATATGCTTAAAAATGCACTTGAAGCTTCGGAAAATAACGAAATTGTATGGATAGGATGCCGCGAGAAAGAAGGGCACATTGAATTTTTTGTCCATAATAATTCATATATGCCTAAGGAAGTTCAGCTTCAGATATTCCACAGAGCATTTTCGACTAAGGGTAGTGACCGTGGCTTAGGCACATACAGTATGAACCTATTGTGTAACAAGTATCTAAATGGAGATGTAAGCTTTAAATCCCTGCCAAAAGAAGGAACTACTTTCTTTGTGAAATTCCCATTATAAACCTTCCAAATGCTGACCGTTTCCGTCATGGCTTAGTCAATGACGGTGTCAGGTTCAGATATAACCTACCTTACTGCCAGAATACAAAATTTAATTATGACTGTCGTAAGTATAGTGTTTAATAAAAACCATCTTCGGATTTTCCGTGATGGTTTTTATATTTGGAAAAATTAAATTAGCCCTTGTTTTTTTAGCTCATCTAATATTTTTATTTTCTCTACAGGTTTGATAACATAGGCAGAACAGCCTCCCTTAAAGAAAGCATCCAATACATGCTGTGGAGTATCAAGAGCAGTAGTCATTATTACTTTTACTTCTTCGCTGGGCACCCTGCCTAATGAAGTTTCAATTTCCCTTATCTTCATCAGTGCTTCAATTCCATCCATTACAGGCATCATTATATCTAAAAAAATCACCTGATAAGGATTACCTGCCGAATTGGCAAGGGCAAATGCACTTACGGCCTCTTCCCCATTTGTTGCCATATCAAGTTCAAAATAAGCAGAAACCATTTTTTCAAGAATAAAACGGTTAAGAAATTCATCATCAACAATTAAAGCTCGCATAGTTTTCCCTTTTATTTCTATTCCATTGTTTAATTTTAGTAAAATGACCAATTGTCATTTTAACAAGTTTCCGGCTTATTCCGGAAATCTACAATATTATTTTTCTTAGCTAATGTCAAGTAAAGAGTTAAATAACTATTAATTTATCATTGTCTAATGTACATTTATTGCGCTGCCACCTATAAACTCTCTAAGTACCGAATCTCTTGGTACAGGGAGATCCCCGGCTACCGGAGTTACAGATTCAAGCATCGATTTCACTCGCTTTGCTCTCAGGTATGCATCTTCCCTTAACGGATTACCCTGATATTTCTTTTCCCACCCGGTAAAGAGACTCAGCATTTTAGCTCCGTATAGCGACAATTCATACGGCATAGAAGTATTTACAATATAATCCGCAGTTGAGCAATAAGGAAGAATAGTCCGTTTCTCCGATGAGCGAACGTAATGCCAGTGTAAAAGCGTCCGTTCCGGTTCATAAGCGCGGTGAACTGAATCGCGCAACATGCGACGGATAAGTCTAATGTCTGTCCAGCGAAAATATTTGCCATCATTACCCTTCATCTGAAGTAATGGCTCCAGGTATATCTTAAACTTTTGGGCGACAGGTATCTCACGGCTGAATTCAGGATAAAGTCCGTGCAGACTATCGATAAGCAGTATTTCGTTATCCTTAATCTGAACCGGTGTACGCTCAGGGTAACGTTTCCCCTGCTTAAAATCGTAATAAGGGGTTTTTACCTCCTCGCCTCTGGCAAGCCTCACGAGATGATCATTTATCATATCAAGATCAAGCGCCTGGGGAGTTTCGAAATCATAATCACCAAATTCATCTTTAGGATGTAGCTCAAGGTCAAAGAAATAGTTATCAACTATCAGCGGGACGAAACGCATTCCGGTTTTCATCAGGCGCTTTTCAAGCTTATAAGTTGTAGTTGTTTTGCCTGAAGAAGAGGGGCCTGAAACTATTACCATCTTTAGCCCGCTTCCTTTTACTCTTACCATTTCGGCAGCCGTGTCAAGCTGTGTCTCATACGCTGATTCCGCTTCGTGTACTATCTGCGGGAATTCATCATTCCGGATTCTCTCATTCATTGAACTTACTGTGTCAAGCTTATGGGCGACTGACCAGTCAAGCGACTGCCATACCTTTGCCCATGGTATGCACTCTGACGGCTTTGAAAAATGGAGCGAATCCATCTGACGTCTTCCTGTCGATTCTGTTCTGTATAAAATATATCCCTTGGCAACCTTTGCATGTCCGTTTTCTATTAAAACTTTCTCAACCATATCCTGAATCTCTTCAATGTCCGGCTTATAGTTCTCTTCATGCTTATCTTCAAGCATTGCGATAACTTTTTTGCCCAGTTCTTCAGCCATTTCTTTATCCCTGCCGCCTGCAGCCACAGCCGCACGGTAAATTGCATTGGTGATTCTGGCAGGATTAAATGGAACGACTGCTCCTGTTCTTTTAATTACAAATTGAAATTTGGACATGTTACTCTATACCTAGCACCTGATTAAAAATTTCATTAACAAACTTGAACAAATTATTCTATTATTTCAATCTAAATTTTGCCGGTAACTAAATAATTTAAATCAATATAAGATTATGGAAATCGATATGGTTTATTCTAATGGCTGCTTTGCCGGTTCCCAGTAGCAGACTTTTGGCGAACTAATCCTGCCATTAGTCTTAAGCTGTTTCATTGCCTTGTCAATTTCTTTTCTCTCGATTTTGGTCAGCTCGGCTAATTGTCCGGCACTTAAAGGTTTTGATGCTTTCTTCATTTCAGAAAGAATCTTTTCTGCTGTTTCCATGCTTTTCCCCGAATTTTAGTAGTTTAGTTTGTGTACGGCTAAAAGGATTCTGCAAAGTTACAAAATATTTTAATTTTGTAAAGGCTTTCAGTATTTATTTTGAAAATTAATCCGGCTTTGGGGCGCGGTGCAGGGATTAAATGCATTTATCTTAATCGAATTGATAAGAAATGTTCGTATAAACTATGTCTGATTGTATCCCGCTATGCTGTATTGATTACCGCTGTAATAACAAAAAATTTATTTTAATTTTTAAAATATATTTTTATTATATTAGTGCACCATTAAAAGGAGATATTCAAGAATGAAAGCAAGTGATTTCAATATGCCGGAAGATATCAGGTTTGATTTTAATTCAGGCATAACAACCTTCCGTGACAGCAGATTACTTATCTATGATGCTAACGCTATCGGACTGATGCGTCAGGAATTAATAAACCTGGTGGGCATCGAAAAGGCACGAGAGTTTTTTGTTAAGTTTAACTATCAGAATGGCTATGAGGAATTCATGAATATGAAAAACAACTATACATTCGATAATGAAATGGAGTTGCTGGCTTCAGGCCCTACTATTCACACTTGGCGCGGCATTGTTAAAGCCAATCCAAAGGAACTACGGTTTAACAGAGAGAGCGGAGAATTCTATTTCTCAGGTGTCTGGGATAATTCTTATGAAGCTGAACAGCATCTGGAGTTTAACGGTCAGTCTGCTGACCCTGTCTGCTGGTCGCTTGTCGGATATGCTTCCGGCTGGGCTTCCGCTTTTTTTGGACAGAAGCTTATAACAATTGAGCCGGTCTGTAAAGGCAAGGGAGATAATCATTGTGAATGGCTGGTAAAACCACCCGCCGACTGGGGAGATGAGGCTAAGCTCTATATTGATATATTAAAAGAATTTTAGGAGTTGTTATGGGACAAAAAATGGTCAAGTACTATGAATATGTGAATGGACTTATGGGACTTACAGGGGAAGATGGAGCTGGCTAAGATGACTCATATTCCTTCTATTGTTGCGGGAACTAAACCTGATACTCCGGAAGCTATCAATTTGTTCAAAGAGTCAGTAAAGGTGCTGACTAAAAAGGATGCTCCGAATTTTTAGGATTGGACTGAATGGAGTTGTAAACTATCTTGTTCTGGGGCGAATTCTGTGATAAATGAGTTCGCCCCATTTTTTTTCTCTTAATGCCATATACTGCAAACCTATTTTGGGAATAAAATAGTTATCAACGGAATGAACCCGTTCGATAAATTTCTTTGATGAATTCCCTTGAATAATTTTTATATCATTTCAGACTCTATGAATACTATCAAATATCTACTGATAATAATTACTGTTTTATCCGGGGGCTGTGTCGTAAGGATAGACCAGTCTGCTGAAAAAAATGCACGCGCCAACAGCCTGGGTGAAAATGTTAAATTCCTTACTCAGTGGGGTAACGGTAGCTCCGTCATTCAGTGTGTAATTGAAGAAACTGACAGCTCCGGCTATAAAAAACAAAATATTGCTTTCTACCGTGATATTATTTCAAAAGAAAATCTTCTCTTTTCACAGCGGGAAATGAATTACCCCAGAGCTGTAATGCCACTTAAGGATAATGCCGGTAATCTGCTGACAATCTGGGAATCCGGCAATGCTTACCGTGTAAAGGTGTATTGCTTTATTAATGATAAGGTAACTCTGGCTCTGGATGAATCAACTGCGTTTTATCCTGAGCTGTTTTATGAGAAGAAAGACTCTGAGGATTTAAGCCTGCTGATTACAACTGTCGATCTGGTAAAGAATAAAAAGACCAGAACCAGGGATGTTCAGCCGGTAAGCGCCACACTCTACAGATGGAAGGATAATAAATATCAGATAATATCTGATATACCATGGATAAAGAGGTTTCAGACAGTTAAGTAATGCGAAAGTCCCGCCTGTAATGGCGGGACTTTTTGTTATAAGCTTAAAAATGTAGCGAGCAGGTAAGTCCGGCGACGCCATTGTAATTTAGATAAGGGCTTACTGTACAGGATAGCTTTTCTCCCGATTCCGAAGAGTCATTAGAAATTTCTCCTGCCGGATTAGCTACAAGTTTACCGAAAGCATACCCCAGCGCAACGGCAAGCGGATAATCGCTGTACCAGTGTATTCCCTTATTAACCATTCCCACAGCAACAAACGTAGCAAGTCCGTATCCGAAAGGAGCTATCCATTTATACTCCGGGTAGTTCTCGGCAATTACGATAAACGCAGCGATGGTTGTAGTAACATGCCCCGACGGGAACGCATCGTAATCCGCAACATGCTTATGGTACTCTGTCTGATTGGGGAAGAATCGCCAGATACCGCCGGGAGTTTTGGATGCCGAAGGTGTTTCTCTTCCGGTGATATGTTTAAGAACCTGAACCACGCCACCGCTTGCAAGTACTGCTTCTACTATCTGGCTAGCAGTACGGAGTGCGCGGTTGTCGTTCCCGATATAACCATACGTGCCGAAGAGTGCCGCAAATGTAAACTGAGTGCGCCCGTCGCCGATTTCGGTAAATATGTCGCTCCAGTTTTTATTCACAGATTTGTGTTTATAAAATTTGGTTGATTTTTTCCACAAAGCATCGTCTGCCACAATCAGCCCCGCCGTCATAGCGGATATTGCAACCCAGTAAGGTATCTTTTCCGTTGTAAACTCAGTCCCGTACCAGCGTGCAATGTCACCGGGAAGGTTTGTTACGGCGGAATGCCATTTGGGTAAAAAATTCGCTGAAGTACGTTCTGTAAATGTGCCCGGAGTTCCTGCTGAACCTATGGCAGGTGTGTCCGGCTCTGTTTTCATTGAATCAGCGGATATAACTGTAACAGAATCTGCCTGATCATTACCGATTGTCTGAATTTCCGGCAGCGAGCCAGTAAAAGAATATAGATTAAGCGCGGATAAGAATATGACTATGAGCGATAATAATATTTTGTTTAATAATTTATTAATGTGCATTAACTGAACTCAACTGTTGTTATTAGGGATAAATTTAATAGAATTTTTATAGTATTAAGTTCTGAGACTTCTGATTATTACAGAGCTGTAAGCAAAATCATTATTTTGGCAAAAAAATACCGAATCTGCTTTTGGTTTCGCTTCAAAAATGTTTTTTAGACTAAATTATTGCTTTCATGCAAAGTTTTTTGAGTGGATTATGAATTATCCTGTTTTTCTGCCGGTATAAAATATTATTTTTGGGTGGTAAATATACGTAATCTGAGGGTAAGCTGCCAAAACTAACGACCTGAGTTGTAAAGATGAGTTATAAAGATGAATAAAGCAGACTTTTTTGAGGCAAAGAAGCCGGGTGAGGATTTTTACAGGCGCGATGTCCTTAAAGTGGCAGGGGAACTGTTAGGAAAGATATTTGTAAAAAAGGATGTTTCGGGAATTATGTCGGGCAGGATTGTGGAAGTCGAAGCCTATGGCGGCCCGGCCGATGAGGCATCTCATACTTTCCGCGGCATAACTCAGCGAAATAAGACGATGTTTTCAGGCGGGGGACTGCTTTATGTCTATTTTACTTATGGGATGTATCATTGCTGTAATATTGTAACCGGATCTGAGGGTGAAGGGCGTGCAGTTCTTATTCGTGCGCTTGAACCTGTGGAGGGAGTTGAGAGAATGTCGCTCAACAGGTTCCGAAAAGACTTTATTAATGACAGGGAATTGCTTAATTTAGCCAGCGGCCCCGGTAAGTTATGCCAGGCTTTATCAATAACTAAAGAATTAAATGGTATAAGTCTGCTGGAGGATACAATTTTTCTTCTTGAGCGGGAGAAACTGCCGGATTCGGATATTATTTCATGTACACGCGTGGGTATTACAAAATCTGCCGGACTGCCCTGGCGCTTTTACATTAAAGATAATCCCTTTGTTTCGCATAAAAAATACAACCGCTCAAAAATATAGGAAGCCTTTTTTCTTAATCGTAATCATAATTTTAATCATATTCGCTTTAGAAAATGAGTATGATTAAGATTATGATTACGGGCATGAGCATAATTAACAGATTATGATTAAAAATATATTAATAGTAAGAACAGACCGTATTGGCGATGTGATTCTGACGCTTCCGCTTGCAGGCATCCTTAAGAAACATTTCCCGGACGTCAGGGTTACATTTCTTGTCAGGGAATACACGCGGGAACTTGTCTGCAACAATAAAGATATTGACGAAGTAATTATTCTAAAGGAGAGAAACGGGAAGATTCTTTTCCGGGAAAATATCATGCAGATCAGGCAACGCAGGTTTGACTGGTGCATTGTAGTCTTCCCTCTCTTTATTATTGCTCTGATTATCTTCCTTAGCGGAATAAAGAACCGCGCGGGAACCGGTTACAGGCTCTACTCATTCCTGTTTAATCATAAAACCTACGAACACAGGAAATATGCCGAACGTCATGAGCTTGAGTATAATGTAAACCTGCTGAAAATTCTCGGGGTTGATGAAAATATAAATCCTTCGAATGTACATTTCGGACTTAGTCCTGAAAAGCAAAATGAAAGGGTAATCGACCGGGTAATGTCAGAAAACGGCATGGATATCTCCGCTCCGTTTATAATAATACATCCCGGAAGCGGCGGAAGCGCAATTGATCTGCCTCTGGAAAGTTTTAAAACGCTGACAGGTATGCTGACAAAGAATTTAGCTTTAAAAGTCATAGTTACCGGCTCTGTTTCTGAAAAGCGGTTGTGCGATGAACTAATCTCAGATGAAAATGTTTTGAACCTTGCGGGGAAGCTTTCGCTGGGCGAACTTATTGCTTTAACAGACCGTTCGGCAATGTTAATCGCTAATTCCACAGGCCCGATTCATATTGCGGCGGCTCTCGGCAGGTATGTTGTCGGGTTTTATCCGAAAATAACAGCCTGCCTGCCTGAGAGATGGGGACCTTATACAACAAAAAGATTAATCTATATGCCCGAACTTCTGTGCAACAATTGTAAAAAAAAACAATGCAGGGAGCGTAACTGTATGACGACTATAGATGTAACCGGTGTTTTTGAAAATATTAAATGTGTATTAGAAAAAGAAAGAACTGCGGAGAATAAATGACTGGTAAATTAAAAACGTTTTCAGCACTGTTATTATTAATACTGCTGAATGTATCTGTCTGTTCACAGGGTTCTAAACCTGCTTCAGCTCCGCCGGAATTTCGGAAGGTCGATAACTTTGCCTTTAAGGCTGGCGAGAAGCTCACCTTTGATGTAAAATATGGCTTTATTAAGGCGGGCGTTGCTACAATGGAAATACCGCAGGTAAAGAAAATATCAGGCAGGGATGTGTTCCGGATAGTGTTCCAGGTGGCTTCAGCCTCAGGTTTCGACTGGTTCTACAAGGTTCGCGACAGGTATGAAACTTATATGGACGTTGAGGGATTATTCCCATGGAGGTTTGAGCAGCATGTAAGGGAAGGAAGTTATTCGAGAGATTTCTCGGCTTTCTTTGACCACAGGCGCGGCAAGGCGATAACTTCCGGCGGGGAATACAGCATCCCTAAGTTTGTAAATGACATTGTTTCGGCTTTTTATCTGGCCAGGACTTATAATTATTCAAAGATGAAGCCTGGTGAGAAGATTCGCCTCGAGAATTTTTATGATAACAAAGTATTCCCCCTTGATGTAGTTTATCGTGGCAGGGAGAGAGTTACCGTCTCTGCCGGCACTTTCGACTGCGTCCTGATTGAGCCACTGGTTCAGCAGGGAGGCTTATTTAAGAGCGAGGGGAATATCCTTGTATGGCTGACCGATGACAATCTTAAGATGCCGGTTAAAGTAAAGACTAAAGTTATCGTAGGTTCAATCGATGCCGAGTTAACTGCCTGTGAGGGTCTGGCAGGCAAGGCAACGTCAAGACGCTGACTTTAAGCAGAAATGAAAATATGTTTTGTCCCTTTCTTAATCATACTCATAATCCTAATCTTACTCATTTTCCCTGAAGCGGGTATGATTAAGATTACGAGTATGATTAAGAGGAGAATAACTATGGAAAATGAATTTACAGGGAGATATTTATAGGAATTATCTCCCTATTTTTTTAATTTGCGCTATCATGGAAAATAATAACAGCGAAGAAAATAAAAATCTGAAAAACGAGGACGCTGAAAGCCAAAAATCCGGCACCGAACCGGATAATGGAACCAGTCGTGCTATTTCTAGTAAAATTGCGCCCGGATTAGCATCATCGGCAGGTCTGATATTAATATTTATACTCTATCAGATTGGCGGCAGCATACTTACTATTGCAATACTCGGAATTCATCCTGACCAGGCTGATGTTACAAGTCTGAGACTTATGACTACGTCAGGCCAGCTGCTTTTTATCCTGTTGCCGGCGCTTATGCTTACAAAATATATCTACTCGGATGTTACTTACGTACTAAGGTTCCGTCTGCCAGATTTTCATGCTTCTTCCCTCTTCGTAGCAGGACTTCTTTGCCTTACTCCGCTTCTGCAGACGTATATGTATCTGCAGAACTTCTTTTTTATGAAAATAGCTGTCATTTCCCCTTTTTTTAATAAATTCAAAATTTACCTTGACCAGTTTGATAAAATGGTAGAAGATTCCTATTCAGCTATACTGGATTCGCACTCTGTCCAGGAATCGGCATTGATAATTATTGTAGTTGCGGTTGTTCCGGCGGTCTGCGAAGAAATATTTTTCCGCGGGTTCGTTCAGCGTGGCTTTGAGTTTAAGTTTCGTCCATTCAGGGGCGCACTTCTGACTGCTGTAATCTTTGGTTTCTACCATTTTCATCCATATCAGATTGTACCTCTTGCAGCACTTGGCTTGTACTTTGGCTGGGCTGTTTATATGAGCGATTCTATTTTTACGTCTGTTCTTCTGCATTTCTTAAATAACCTTTTCGCCGTTGTTCTTTTTTTTATTTTCGGCAAAGAGGATATTACCGTTCCACAGAGTTATACGGCTACGGATTTAAATAATTCCGTTCTGCTGTTCCTGGGGTTATTGACTCTGTTTGTTTTAATTATTATTTACATTAACAGGATTTTATCAAAGAAAATAGTTTAAGGAGGAAGTTATGTCATTAATATGTCCAAATTGTGAGAGTGAGTATCAGGAAGGTATTACCGAATGCCCGGATTGTGCTTTGGAACTGGTTGCAAATAAGGAATTCAGGGAAAATCTTACTACAGAGGAGGATTACACGGTTATCTATACGTGTAGCGAGGAATATGTGGCTGAGATGCTGAAGGCAAACTTAGGAGGAGCCGGCATCCAGGCGCTTATTATTGTGAAAAAAGACAGGAATTTCCCCGCCGTGGGGGATTTTGCCGTAATTGATATTATGGTTAAAAAAGATGATGCCGAAACGGCTGACGAAATAATTAAAGATATAAATTCAGACAAAAACGAATCAGAGGGAAGCCCGATTTAATATTATGCCATTATCAGGAAATACAGCTAAAAGAATTATTGTTTCTATTGTTACCATTCCTCTTATATTACTATCAAGTTATTATGGCGGAATATTTTTTCTTTCTCTTGTATGTATGCTTGGAGCCGCGGGTTATTATGAATTCAGTCGCATGGCGCACCATAAGAAAGCATTTGCTTCCGACATCGTTGGCATAGCCGCCGTGTCTGCCCTGATTGTCAATGCGTATTTTCATTTTAGCAGTCTGAACGTGGCTGTTTACGGAATCGTTCTGTTGCTTTTGCTGACCGAACTGTTCAGGAATAATGACTCCGCGGTTCTAAATCTGGGAGCTTCGCTACTCGGCATACTCTATCCGGGTATGTTCTCGGCGGCAGTCATTGAAATAAGGCAATATTTTGTGGGTGATTATCACCAGGGCGGTCTTCTTATAATTGCAATAATGATTACAATCTGGGCATGTGATTCAGCGGCATTTTTTATTGGTTCGGCAATAGGGAGACACAAATTATTCGTAAGAGTCAGTCCAAAGAAGAGCTGGGAAGGTGCCGTTGCAGGTTTTATATCTGCCACCGCTACCATGATAATCAGCAGGGAATTATTTCTCGGGTTTATCTCATTTGAAAATTCTCTTATTATCGGAATACTTGTGGGCATAGTCGGGCAGCTTGGCGACCTTGTGGAATCTTTACTGAAGCGCGACGCCGGAGTTAAGGACTCATCGAATTTTATACCGGGTCATGGCGGTATCTTTGACAGGTTCGATTCCCTGCTTATGTCGGCTCCGGCTGTTTATCTTTATCTTTACTATTTTGTTCAGCCCTGAGGATGAGCATCGTTATGGCTGGGATTTGTGTGTGACCGGCAGGAACAAACGGAAGCCGGACTTAAAGTTTATTTGTACCGGCTCCTTTTACAGAGGCAGTCCGGCTTATCTGACTGCCTCTTATGTTATCCGGCAAAATTAATAAAGAAACAGGGTGTGCTGAAAATTTTATTTGAGGCACTTGGAAAACTCCAAGTACCTCATGAGAGCGTCACGGGTCAATCGGAAAACTCCAAGT
>JBAXDX010000067.1:0-15966 GCA_037140715.1 Ignavibacteria bacterium | reverse complement strand
CCTGCATGTGCCGGAAGGATTATCAGGCACAGTTACAGTCTCAGTCCCGTCATTTACTGTATTTGCTGCTAATGTTACCGGATAAGCTGCCCCTCCGTCCAAAGAGAGTTTAATATTTACGTTCCCGCTGACATTACTGCTTGTCCATCTGACCGTCTGCTGTGTTCCTGCTGTCCAGTTTGCTCCGGTCAATGGTGCTGTTGTAGTAATTGAAGGAATAGGAATAGCGCTTATTGTAAATGTATTAGCGCTTACGCTGTTCAGGGATGCATTACCCGCATCGCTTACTTTAACCCTGCATTGAACCGATGGTAAATTTGGTACTGTCCAGCCATAACTGCCTGCGCCTGCCGGTGTGTTTGTGATTATTGTTGCCCAGCCTGCTCCATTATCTGTGCTGTATTCTATCTTTACATTTGTTACGTTACTGCCTGACCAGGTTATATTATGACTGCTCCCTGTCTGCCAGTTCTCCCCTCCGTTTGGCGAAGTAATAATAAGCGAAGGAGCGGCAGCTATTGTAAAATTGCCGGGGTTTATTCCGTAAACATTAGCGTTGGCTGCCGATTCCACCTTTATCCTGCATGTGCCGGAAGGACTGGCAGGCACAGTTACGGTCTCAGTCCCGTCATTTACTGTATTTGCCACTAATGTTACCGGATAAGCTGCCCCTCCGTCCACAGAGAGTTTAATATTTACGTTCCCGCTGACATTGCTGCTTGTCCAGCTGACTCCCTGCTGTCCAGCCTGCTCCGGTCAATGGTGCTGTTGTAGTAATTGAAAGAATAGGAATAGCACTTATTGTAAATGTATTAGTGCTTACGCTGTTCAGGGATGCATTACCCGCATCGCTTACTTTAACCCTGCATTGAACCGATGGTAAATTTGGTACTGTCCAGCCATAACTGCCTGCGCCTGCCGGTGTGTTTGTGATTATTGTTGCCCAGCCTGCTCCATTATCTGTGCTGTATTCTATCTTTACATTTGTTACGTTACTGCCTGACCAGGTTATATTATGACTGCTCCCTGTCTGCCAGTTCTCCCCTCCAATAGGTGAAGTAATTGAAACAATAGTGCTGCCTACGCTATACTTTGTACCAACCCACGTGTATAACCATCTTGAAACATCTTCCCAGGACTTACTCTCATTTGCAGGCGAGTAGCATAAAATTCCTTCCCTGTTTATGCCGTTGTCATTATCATTGATTGCGAAATCGACTGGAATTCTCATCCCGTTAACCGGGACGAACAAGTTGTCTGATAACCCTGTAAATCCGGCATCACGTTTTGTCGCGATATCCTGCAATGGTATCTTTGCTTCAATTGTATAACCGCCTGAGAGTTTTTCTTTGAAAATATAGTCTGAGCCGGTAGCAACCAGCGACTGATTAATTCCACCACCGTCAATAATTACTGTATCCTTGTTAAATCTAAAATGATAATCAGGCGTAGCGCCTCTTGCGTATGTTTGATGATATGCGCCATGGAAATCATATAAACCCAGGTATAATTCAGGACTGTCTCTTTGATATGTGAGGACGTTTACCTCCGGAGCAGCATTTACTATATCATCAGTTACATCAAAAGCAACATATAAGTTCGTATTGTCAATTGCAAGATAAGCCAGTACTGAAAGGTCGGCATCATTCTCAATCTTTGTGTTCGGTGCAACTGTAAGTTCTGATGGTTTGATGACAAAAGGCTTAATTCCGGACGCTGTCCATTCCGTAAGATTTCCATCGGCAGTAAAGACTTCCGGAACTTTCAACGAAATTATAGGAACGCTCTTTGCTTTATTGGCAACAGGACCTGTTGTTGACAATGGGCTGACATTGCCAAAAGAGTCAGTACATGTAATAGCATAATATAAAGAAAGATCCTGGTCTGCAGGAGCACGTAACAGATGATTAGCTGACTGAATAGTGCCCGGGATGCCGGTCGTTAATACTTCGATATCCGGCTGCGTGAGGCTTGTTATCGGCTTTAAACTGTAATAGATATCATACCTGGCACCTGTTTCATTAGGAACGGCTGTCCATGTAATAACGTTGTAAAATAAGTCCGTGAGACCAGTTACTGTAAAATCCGTAACTGCCACCGGAGCAATAACGTCTATAACTGGTGAACCAGCCCAGATATCATCAAAATATATCTCACAGGGAGCACTTGTTCCTTTGTCGCCCATTATTTCAAATTTATTTACCTGGGCTGGATCAAAACCAACGGATGCTCCGTCCGGAATACCGCTATTAAGCGGGAATGACAAAGTCTTCCATGTACCATCCCAGTTATTGCCAGCCTGGGTAAAGACATACTTTGATGTCCCTTTATTGTCAGCTCCCGGTGCAGCGCTGGGCGAAGCAAACTGAACTCTCAGGTCGTCATTAAATCCGGCCGGAATCTTAACCTTTAATTTCATTATATCATTTAACCTGAAGTTACCGCTCATATCTTTTGCCGGGAAGGAAGCTGCCCAGCCTGCACCACCAGTACCCGGCTGAGGATCAACGACCCATTTAACAGCAGATTTGCCTGTCGAGGAACCGGCACCCGGGACTATCGAAAGCGGTTGAGCGTTAACGCCGCCCCATGCGGATGTACTCATTTCACCGCCGAATATCTTGCCGTTGAATACTATAAAAGGTATTTTTCGGCTGCCAGAGCGTGTAAATGAGTCAAGGTTTATATCAACTGAATCCTTCGCCCCGCTTGTCGTTGTAATTGAAATATTATAACCAACGATTTTATCGCGGTCCATCACTCTGTTGTTAGATACAAATTTCCAGTCATTCGGAGCTAAAATAAAGCCTGTTGCATCCGGAGCATCTGTTCCGCTCTGAACTCTTTCTGTCAAAGGAATCTTCAGCTCCACCCAGCCGCTAACAGCGTCAAGTATTGCTGAATTTTCATAAGTATACTCTTCCCTGTTATCTCCTGCCGAAGGCTGATATCCCAGCTGAATTCTGAGTACCAGGTTCTCAGGATGTGCAGGAGCCTTGTTAACCTTTATCCAGATAGAAAGCGCATCGCTTGAACTAATGTCAAGATATTTGCCTGCTTCTACATCGTGCGCCAATATAACATAAGAGCCATAGACATGAACGGAATCAATTCGGGCTTTTACATTCAGGGATGCAGCACCTTCTGCTTTTGTGGACGCATCATCAGCAATAACCATCGTGCTTTTTCCTTCCTTGTAAATCTTGTACAGGTTATCCTTTGCTGATGTATCGAAATTATCAATGGTTACCTGCGCGTTTAATGCCGCGGAGCAGATAACAAACAATAGAACCAGTAAACGTAGAAAATACTTTTTTAATATCATTATTTTTCCTTTTTTGTGAAAAGTAGAAGTTATACTTACTGCCGGAATGACTTTAAAATTACACATGAACCCATTCCTCCCGATTAATCCTGTACTTAACCTTATTTAATTACCGGTAATTATTGCCCCGGACTCATAATTTTCAGTTCCTGGTTAATAATTAGTATATGAGCAGCCAGTTTAATTCCCTGCCGGTCTCGATGGCGATGCTGTAATCTTTACAGAACCCGCAGGCACATTTTCCGCGGGTTTATTAAGCAGGACAGCCGCAACGCCTCCGGCAATGGCAGCTCCTGCATAATAATACCAGGCTATTCCGCCGCTGACCTTCTCAGCTTTCAGATTCAGATAAAGCCTGCCGTTATCAGCTCCGCCCGGGAATTCCTCGCCCGATTCCCAGATAATATTCCTGTTCGTACCGGCAAATTTCCCTTCCCCCGCCGAACCGGTTATTTTCTTAAGTTTAACTGAATAGCTCTTATTTGATTCATCCATCAGTAAAAGCTCAATATTATAACTTTCATCTTCTTCGCCTGCCAGATCAAAACTTACAGAGTATCTTGCGCCATTCTTTACCAGCTTCATGGATTTTACCAGGTCATTTTTCGAAACTATCTTATTAACCGTAACGCCGGCAGAACTATATTTCTTGCTGTCTGCATCCGCACTGCCGGTCTGCCGCCTCTCAAGCGGTACTTCTTTGGTAATCGTCTTTCCTTCTTCTATTATTACATCTTCATAAACTGTCTTATACCCGTCCAGACTGCATTCCAGTTTATACACGCCCGCAGGCAGATCCTTTAATACCTTAATTCCCTGCCAGCTCTGCTTTACTTCTCCGTTCTGCGTCATATTAACCCTGGCTTCCAGAGGCTGAACGCTGAACTGAAGCCCGCCTGTTTTCTGTACAAGTCTATAATTCCTCTCAAGCGTTGTTCCCAGCTTAATCTCGAATATTTCGCCTGCGGAATTATACCCATGCTTTTCAATCTCCAGTTTATATTTCCCCGGAGAAAGAGGTATCTCCGTTTTGCCGCTGTAATCCTCTTTATTTATTAAAACCTTTGCATCTGCCGGCACAACATGAATGGACAAAGCCCCTTCATTTTTTATCAGCCGGTATTCAATGATATTTTTCCCCGTTTCGCTGACCTCAATACTGTCCTCCAAATCACGGTAACCTGACTTAATCAGTTTCAGTTTATATTTGCCCGGCATTATAAATAATCCTTTATCAGTTTCCCCCTTGTCCAAATCTCCCAGCAGTATCTTGGCACCGGAAGGCACGGATTTTATCTGCGCCTGAATCAGTTCTATTTCTTCCATCTTATAATTAAACAGATTGCTGGAAGCACTCACCAGAATCGTTGCCTGAACAGTTTTATACCCTTCCTTTTCCAGCCTGACCCGGTGTTCTCCCGCTGAAATCTGGAAGGTTTTACCTGTGCCTTTATCCTTTTCGTCCACAAAAATTCTTACATCAGGCTGACTGGCAAGAATATTTACAGGAATTAAATCCAGCTTCCTGTCTCCGGTTATCTCAACTTTCCAGACCGTTCCGCTCATAAGTTTGATACCGTATTCATGCAATATAATTTTAAGCGGTTTAAAGCCTGTCTTGTAAACCGTAACGACCCTCTCTCCGGGAGAAAGAAAAAGCAAATCCTGTCCGGGCATCTTTTTTATCTTTACAATCTGATTGTATGAATCATAAGCCAGTCCGTCCAGGTCTGAAATCATCATCAGTCCCGCGCAGACTTCGCCGTTAACGTCCCTGTTATTCCTGTCTATCAGTTCTTCCGGAAGTATTACACATTTACCTGATATCCTTAGCTCGGATAATTCCTGCGAATAAAACGGACTTATAAGAATTACCAGCAGAACAAAACTGAAAAATATTGATTTCATAAAACTGCCTGTTAAAATTAAAAGTTAATAACTCATATTACGCAAAAATGTCAGAACTATGATTTTTATGATTAACTGATTCATTTCATATTGATTTACGTTGCCGCACAATTCATAGTTCTGATAAATTTTGCATAACATAACAATATATATTAACCTGACGGACAGATACGCACGTCCGTGCAATGCTGTCAGGTTAACATGTATTTTTTTTGCGGGTTTCATCTCATTTTCACGGGTTTTATTTCATTGCCACGGGTTTTAACCCGTGGAAGATAGAACAAACAACCTTTCAGGGGGACTTCAGTCCCGTTTCAGAATTTTTGAAGCGGGACTAAAGTCCCCAAAATATGAGTATTCCCTTTTTCCCATGGGTTAAAACCCATGGCTATCAAAATTAAAACCCGCTGGTTAGCAGCTTACACATGCTGATGTTTACTTTGGCGCTATGGTATTAACCTGACAGCACCGGAAAATGACACGGACTGACAGTTTTTCTTTAAGCACGCCGCGAATTTGTCAGAACTATGATTCATTTGATTATGCTGATTTTTATGATAACGCAGATCATTAACTGCTTTGCCTTGAACAGGTAAAAATAAAGATAAAGGCAAAGAGAACCCCAAATTCTATTGTGATTTACTTTGCCTATGCCTTTACCTTATACCCCGTCATTTCTCATTTCATAGAATTATAATCCATTTCCTGCCGTCATAATCCATTTCACGGCATCATTTTCCATTTCTTGCCGTCATAATTCATTTCGCGCCGTCATTTCTCATTTCATAGAATCATTTTCCATTTCGCGCCGTCATAATCCATTTCCTGACATTCAAAATCCATTTCGCGCCGTCATTTCTCATTTCATAGAATTATAATCCATTTCACGGCGTCATAATCCATTTCGCGCCGTCATTTTCCATTTCCTGAAATTATAATCCATTGCACGGCATCATTTTTTATTGTGTTACATGACATGCTGTATGAACTGCCCCCTCTGAAGGATCGTTATATGTCAGCAATGGGCCGGACTTATATATTATCAGATTTATTACCGGGCCGGGGCAGTTTATCATTTGTTAAGATTAAAATTGGACAGTTTTATCAGCGATTGTTCATTCCATTCCTTAGGCTGCCAGGAACGTATGTATATCCGTGGCTGCGTCTGACCAAAATCAATCAATAAAAAGAGGTACCCTTCATCAGAATAATTATTGGTAAAATAGTTCTGCCTCATTGAAATACCATAAACATTAGTACCGTTCTTTCCTACAATATCCATCGAACCGTACCCGATAAACAGATCTTCTGCCTTTTTAAAGAGTTTGGATAAATTATTCAGATATTGATCCTTAGTTAATTTAATATAACTTGCATCGGGCTGTTCATCGGCTATTTTAAAATACTTATAACCGTCCTTTATAGTTGTCTTCTTAATATTCCTGCCTATAATTATTACTGCTTCATCGGCGAACAGCGAATCGATAGTACTTAAATCGCGGCAAAGGAAAGATGTCCTGTATTTCTCGACAAACTTCATTATTGTCTGGCGACTAATCCAGTCTCCGCTGAATTTAGCCTGGTCCTGTACTGTATTATAGACATTTTCCAGAACACCGAACGTTATATCATCAAGTTTCCCCTCATTATTAAAATCCAGAATAATATATTCCGAGGATTGCTTTTTTATAGCTTTATATCTGGTTACTATTCTGATTTTCCGCAGTTCCCAGCCGGTCAGGGTTTTATTTACTTCGGCATAAATTGAATCACCAACGATTGCAGGATTGTTATATTTAACAATCCTCGAAATTTTATCTTTGAGGAATGTATCGTATGAAAAATATTTCTCAATTTCAGGTATCGAACCTTCCTTTAAGATTTCTAATAACTTCAGCGTTCCATCGCCGATTTCTTTAATTACTCCGCATGAGTCGTTGCCGGTAAGGTTCAGTTTGTAAGACCCTTTATCAGAATAAAAGTCCTTCTTTCCTGCCGGAGCATCTTTCGCGATTTTACTCTCTTCTCCGGCTCCTTTGACTTCCCTGATATCCTTGGATTCTTTTTTCTCTTCATTATCAATCGATGTTTTATCCAGACTAACCTGTTTCGAGAAATTAAAAGAAGGCTTAATAACCAGATTCCATAGTTCTCCGACTTCCTTTATCTCATCGCGGCTTTCATAATAGCTATACTTAATATCTACGCTGAGTCTGTCGAAGTTTATGCTGCTGCCGAGTAATCTTACTACACACTCGCCGTCAATGCCTCTTATCTGAACCTGCCCGGAACCGTCCCAGAAAGTAAATTCAATCAGCTGGACAGGCTTGCCTGAGTAAGATACCTTAAAAATCACCTCCCTTTCGTTGTCGGAAATCTTTTTGTCATCCCTGAGAGAAAACTTTGTTTTATTAAGTATCTCATTTATTCTGAAAGGTATTTCAGTAATTAAATTCTTTCCGTCAAGCATCAGCTCATTGCCAGGTACTGAGTTCATCAGAATAATCGCGAAATAATAACTCTTAAGTGCATAGCCAAGATTTGAAGCGGTTTCATACTGCAGGGCTTTCGCATAAATATCATAAACAAGTTTTTTCCTCGACTCAAAAAGCTTTACAACTTCGGACTTATGGAGGTAAACAAACACCTCAATTTTCCCGTTAACCGGAGTAACGATTTTTTCATGATTAGTAATAGTTGCAAGAGAGTAAGTATTTAAGATGCTTTTAACAGTTTCATTAACATCTTTGGAAGTTTCAATTACATCGCGGTTAAACTCGGAAGAGACCCTTACCGCAATACTTTTAGTCAGCTCGCTTAATGCCTCATCGGTTGCTTCCTGCTCAATAATGGCAGAACCGGTTCCATAATAATAGTGTCCTGAATTTTTGATGCGTTCAACTGACATCTGCTGTGCGAAAGCTACTACAGACAATGTAAATAGCAGTACTATAATTTTGTTCATTCAAACAACTCCGTTTTTATTATAAAAATAATTCATATTGTCCCGCAGGGGCAATATGCTTTTAGCGTTAACCGACAAAATAAACTATCTAAAGGGATGGAACAAAAATGCAAAAAAACTGACAAAAATAGCAATTAAAAATTAAAGCAGGGGTCTGTCTGTGTTATAACTCACCTGGAAATATTAGTCCCGGATGCAATGCTTCCCTGATTACAGATGATCAATCTGCGAATATAAATTATTATAGAATATGATTTTCTGCTCTATTTCCGAACGTATATTATTATGTTCTGTCTCTGCATTTTCTATCTGTGATTTTATACCGGACAACCGGTTCATTTCTATATTTTTAATTTCATTTATAATCAGCTGCATTGAGTTATTAAGACCATTTAGAACTTCATTCCTGAAATCTTTACTGGCATCTTCAAGTCCGGCAAGTATGCTTTTCTTAATTGTTTCTCTTCCTTTTATTTTCCTTTTTTGTATATGATACATATCCGGTGGCATTATGAGCATTGCGGCAGGGGCTAATGTGATACCTGTCGCCGCCATTGCAGCATACGAATGTACAGAAGCTACGCTTAACAGCATACTGGTTTTTTCCTCGTGATGGTCTGATACTTCTTTCGAAATATTTTTTAGTCCTGTTATATTTGTGCCCTTAAACCTTATTTTCTGATAGTGGTTGATATCAGCATTTACCGTTTGAAGTGCTTTGCCTAAACGAAGATGAATTTCTTTACAAATTGATTCCAGATGTTCATTTATCAAAGGCTGATTGCAGTCTTTCCATGTTTCAAGCCGGTTTTTAATAAAAGCTTCAAGACTCGTTATTAAATAATTCATCTCCATTCCCAGTTGTTCAAAGTTCAGCTCTATATGCTGGTAAATCTCAGTTATAAGGCCGCATAGTGACTGGTCAAGTTTATTTATCAGCTTATTAAACTCAAGAGTAATATCTTCAGATAATTTTTTTGCTTCGGATTCATAGCCTGCCAGACAATTATTCAGTTCATTTTTCTTTTCGGCAGTCATCTCCTCAGGCAAAGACAACCCGGATATTTCTACAGAGACAAGTTCTTTAGCCTGCGCCTTAATTTTCCTTAAATGATAGTTATAATGAACTGAAGTATGGATATTTTTTTTTGAACCCAGCAGAATAAAATTCAGCAAGTCATCCTTAAATGCTTTAAACTGATTTCTTACGACAGAATTGTTATCATTAGAAATAATTTCCCTTAAATAATCAGCGGCGGATAAAGGATATATTCTTAAATCCCTGCCAATATTTTCTCTGATTAATAAATGCGATTCATCAACAATGACGACTAAATCAGAATCATTGATTATATCAACTTTATTCAGAGTAAAAGATAAATTATTAATATCGTCAGCTATGATATTTTCCCGGAGCATATTTGGGTTATGAGCTGTACCCGGGTACATTGTGCCACAAGCAACCGTATTGGTTTCGGGCAGTTGAACGTGCGACTCTTCGGTATCGGTAGTTCCCGGAATGTCGATTATTCTTATTCCGCCTTTCAGGATATCAGAGGGGATGTATATCTCTATAAATTTAACGTGTGCTGTTCCTGCCGGCTCTGATGCAACGGGTTTTTCCAGGAAACCAGTATTATATTCAAATTTCTTTTTTGAAGAATCTGAATAGGTCAGAACTATTTCAGGCGTTTCTGCAAAAGAAATATAAGTGATACCCGCAGTAGCCGCGGTAAGATTTGCCGGAAGAATATCCATTCCCAGCAGAGCGTTTATGATGGTTGATTTGCAGTATGGAAATTCACCGGCAACAGCAACGTCAAATGTATTTTTATTCAAAAGGCGTTTGAAAGTGCCAATGCCCGGAATAATGAGACTGGCTTCGCTACAAATCTTCTCAAGTTTTGCGAGTTTATGTTTATATTCTTCAATCATACTAATAGTTATCATGATTATTGTCCGATTTGTGAAAGATATATAATTAGCTACAGCTGATGACAGATTAAAGTTAACAAGGGTACACGATAAATTCCCATCTAAATCATAATCGCTTTACTGGAAATGAGTATGATTAAGATTAAAAGCTGTTCTCTGCCGAACCTAAGTAAGGCATACAATAGCGGGTTCCCTGAAAACTACCCGGTAATATATACATCTATTCTTTAAAAAACATCGGTACAAGTACGTAGGTCTATGCGAACAGATACGTAGGACATTTAACAGACAATAGCATTTCTGACTGTTTTTTTTCAAAAATTTAGAAAGTTATCACTCACAAACAGGGATTATTCTATCAGATTTCTTCTCTTCACGGTTATTGATTTAATCCAGGTTTGCTGTAAAAGTTTTGATTTTGTTCGTTTTTCGCTCTTTTTCTGTTGTCGAAGTACCAGTCAGGCATATAGTATTCATTTTTATAAAAACCATGCGGGCATATACGCAGATACATGCGAACAGGTACGCAGAACATTTGGCAGGCAATAGTATTTTTGACTATTTTTTTTCAAAATTCAGAGAATTATTATGCTGGAATGCAACGATTTGTGAAGTACGTGTCTGAATCACGGATTTAACGGGTTAACGGGTTTTACATATCAGGGCAAAATTGTCAGAACTGTGAGTTATTTCATGCTGATTTGCGTTATCATATCAATCATAGTCAGGATGAATTTTATGTAACATGAGCGATTTAAGATGGAAATTTATTGTACACCAGAGTCTGTCCTTTAAAAATGACCCGTTCAAAAGAAATTTTAAGAGATATTGTGAAAATCTTTCTCATCTTTTGAAGCAGACTGAAATAAATTCATTGCTTTAAGAACCGTTGTCGGAATAAAAAGATAGAACTTACGCTAAAAACGACTTATCCTGCCTGGAAATTATTAATTCTAAGGATAATAATGCAAATTTACCGTACTTCCCTGACACGATGCCGGCTAATCATGACACAATGCCGACACTAAAAGAGTCCCTGTGTTATTTCTCAGTTTTCTGTTATTTCTGAGGACAGGATTCCTAAATATCTCTGACCTTTGATTTTTTTCATTTACACAAAAATATTTACACTCTCCCAATACTATCAGGTTAACACCATATTGCGCCCCTGCCTGGTTTATTCTTAACCGGAAATTTTATCAGATACGTATTTTTAATCTAAAAAGATGAAATTATTATAAAATCAGGGAACTTTGACCCTCGTGAGGTGTCCGGGGTTTTCTCTGCCTTTACCTGTTCAGGGCAAAGCAGTTAATGACCTGCGTTATCATAAAAATCATCGTAATCAAATGAATCACAGTTCAGATGAATGACTGCCACGGGTTTTAACAGCGTTTAATCCGTGGCAGCCACATATTATATTTTAGATGTTCTTCATTTTACGATCTGCATTTTTCTTGCGACGGAGTATTTATCCGTTGTTAAGCGGTAAACATATAATCCGCTTGCAAGTTTTGACGCATCAATCGTTATGGTATGAAACCCTGCCTGCTTTTCTTCATTCAGTACGTTAAGTATTTTTGAACCGATGATATTATATACAGAAAGAGAGATGCGGCATTTCTCCGGCAGAGTAAAGCTGATATTTGTATATGGATTAAATGGATTCGGGAAATTCTGGTTTAGAGTTAATTCTTCAGGGCTGGTGATATCAACTTCTAATTCAGGCAAATATTTATAAGATCCTCCATTGTCAATTTGTTTTAATCTGTAAACATATTTCCCCGAAGCCGGTATATTTTTATCGCGGAAAGAATATTCCTTTCTGATATTGCTGTTGCCAGAGCCGGTTACAAAACCTGTCTTTTCAAAACCGGCTTCAGGCGTTGCGGTTGCTTTTCGTTCTATTTCAAATCCATAATTGTTTATCTCGGTAACGGTATTCCATTTAAGTAAAACATGCCTGTCATTTATTTCATACCGGAACTTGTCAAGCCCGACCGGCAGGGGAGAGTTAACATCGCCAATAGTCCACTGGTAAAAACTGTTAACGCCGCTTAATGTCAGCTTATTTGTCGTTTTATCCAGAACCCCGGCTGTGTTTGTCCATTGTGTTCCAGAATTAGTCGACAGGAAAAGGGAGAGGTTGTTTTCATCTACGCCGTTTAATTCAGAGTGGTCATAGTTAAAAGAAATAGTCGCATTAAGTCCGGTATTTGTTGTCGGAGAGATAATGTAATAGCGGTTAATGCCGGCAATTCCATTGGCATTGTAAGCCTGGTGTCCGCGTGAAACAACGGTATTGCCGAGGTTCGCGCTGGAGGTAATTATAACTCCAAGTCCGCCGACATTATTAGCCTGCGGAATCAGCAGACTTCGGGTAGTTGTAATCTGACCAGTGCCGTAAACCACATTGCCTAATGTCTCGCTTAATGTTCCGGCTGAACCTAAAGTAAGAATATTCCCGTTCAGGTTAAGTCCGCCACTTAACAGCGACACCGTTCCGTTAATAGTTCTGTCTGTATGCAGAGTAACTCCCGGATTATTAATAATCAGGTCGAACGGACCGCCTGTCGAAGGGAACTCCGTGTCTGTGGTTGTCAGCGGTGCAGTACTGTTATAAATGAGTTTTCCTGTAGCCGTATAGCCAAAAGTTTTTCCATTTAAATTAAGATAACCCTTTTTCAGAATAAAATTTCGCATAACCTGTAAACTATAATAAGGGATAAGCGCGCCGCCGGACTGGTTATCAATTGTTATGTCGTTAACGTATGCAACATTTCCAACGGTCATTAATCCGTCTCCGGTATTCTGGTCTGCGTTTCCGCAATAAACAAAATTTGCGGTTGTATAGAAATTTCGTGTGCCGGTAACCTGAACGCAGCCTTTAGCTGTTAAGCCTTTCCATATTCCGTCCTGGTTGCGAATTACTAAAGTTCCATCGGTACTGACGGTAAAATCACCATCGCCGCGGACAGTATAGTCTCCGCAATCCAGTGTGCCAAAAACCATAAGTGAATTTTTGATTGATGAAGAAGATCGTCCTACCCGGAAGTCGCTTGACAGATTAAGAGTTGAGCCACTTGCGACCAGCCAGCCTGTTTTTGTCAGAATAATATTCCCGCCGGACCAGTAATAATTTTGTGGGCCGCTATTATTGAAAACTACTTTAGCCAGATATGAAGAAGTTGTTGTCGGGTTATCAACCGTGCCGCCGGTTACTGAAAAATTCCCATTCAGGAGAAGAGTACTTCTTGCAGTACTGGTTCCAAGGTCTAATTTTCCTCCACGAATAAAGATGTTCCCTGATATGCGCAATGTATCATAACCATAAGAAGAAAGCTGGAGAGCGGCAGTTCCGCTTGAATCAATTGAGAAATCGCCGTTAACTTTTTTGAGGCTGCCGGATAAGTTAATTATTGCCGACTGATTCGGGCAGTTCCAGTTAAAACTGCCAAATATTTGGTTAAGGCTTGTATAAGTAAAAGTTGTTGTAATGCCGGTAATCCGGCAAAGGGAATTATTATTCCATACGGCTGTCGGGACAGTTCCGCCGTTTCTGTTATGCTGATATTTTCCGCCATCGTTAAATATCATAGCTGAGCCTGTCTGCTGGATAATAGTTCCGCCGTTAATAACTGAGCCGGAAATATCTGCATCGGTTCCGGTGCCATTTTCTATAATTAACGAGTCGGAACTATTTATAACGATGGTTCCTCCTTGTTCAACTATGATCTGATCGGCTGAAACCTTTCCTGACAGACTGATAGTATGAAGGTTTCTGATGGTAATATTATTTGACGCGAGAGTTGGCGGGGATACGGCATCGACCCAGTTCGTTCCGTCAAAATATTGCCATGTGCTTGCATTTGTCCAGTTCCCGCTCTGTTTTGACTGATAGTCTGATACCTCTGTCCGTGCGAATGATATATTAATTGCCAGACAAAGCGTTATTATTAATAGTAACTTTTTCATAAGGTCTCCTGAAATATTGTTTATTGTGTAGTGAAAACTTTAAATCTGATTACCCTGAAGTATTCGCGTGTAATCTTCGCATGAAAGAAAATAATTTGTCGCATGACCATTTGCGTCAGCCGAATATCCAGGATAGTTATCTTTCCGAAATCCCCGGCGTGCTTAATAAAGAAATTTTATGGACAGCTTTAGAACAAGTCCTGTTATAATTAAAATATAAATTTGATTTAATAATGCAAACTTTGGGATGGGTATGTGCCAAATTTTAATTTTAATTGTTAATTCCGACAAAGAATCAGGGGTATATGAGCTGTAATTTTCTTAATCATACTCGTTTCGAGGAAAATGATTATGATGGAAATTTGTCTATACCCGCTCTTTTCTTTGCCTTTATGGGGGGCTTTGCCTATCTTTAATTTGCAGATTTGGAAAACTTAATAATAGATGCGAGCGAATATATGGCAATTAAATCAGGTTATGTAACAATTATCGGGAAGCCGAATGTAGGCAAATCAACAATGCTTAACGCACTTCTGGGCGAGAGGCTTTCTATCATTACAAATAAACCACAGACAACAAGAAAGCCTGTTATGGGCATTTTATCTAAAGAAGATTATCAGATAATTTTTCTTGATACGCCCGGCATACTTAAACCGGAGTATCTGCTTCAGGAACGAATGCTCGATTTTATCTTAAATTCGGTTAATGACGCTGATATTCTTTTATTTATTGTCGATATCAATAATGATCCCGAAGCAGGGAGAACGCTGGGAGATCCTGTGGTTATTAAAATTCTGTCTAATCTGAAGATGAAGAAAATTATGCTTTTAAATAAAGTTGATATTTCTTCTGAAGCGAACGTTACCAGGCTGATGGCAAAATTAGAGGAGACAAAACTTTTTGATAAAGTATTCCCTGTATCGGCTCTCCTTAATTTTAATATTGATAATGTTCTTTTTAATATAATTGATTTACTGCCGGAGCACCCGAAATATTTTCCCGATGACCGTCTGACAAATGAAACCGAGAGGTTCTTTGTTTCTGAAATTATCAGAGAGAAAATCCTTGAGCAGTATCAGGAAGAAATCCCTTACAGCACCGAAGTGGTTATAGAAGAATTTCTTGAGCGGGAAGGACGAAAGGATTTTGTTCATGCTGCGATAATTGTTGAACGGGAATCGCAGAAGCCAATAATTATAGGTAAGAATGGCGCGGCAATTAAGGAATTAGGTCAGGCTTCCCGCGAATCAATCGAGGCTTTTTTGCAAAGAGATGTTTACCTGGAACTGAGAGTTAAGGTCAGGGAGAAATGGCGCTCGGATCCGAAATATCTTAAATCATTCGGCTATAATACTTCCAATGAAGAGTAATATGAAACCGGCAAAGCTTTTTTCTAAATATCACAGCGAAAGCGCGTCAGAGTTTCCTGAATATTGCAGGCAGAAAAATTTATTCATTGCTGAAAACGGCTGATAACTATGAATGATAAACCGGTCAGAGCGGAAATTATCGCGCAGGGACTTGTTCAGGGCGTGGGATTCAGGTATTTCGTCCTCCGTAACGCTCAAAAACTTGGATTAAAAGGTTACACTAAAAACATCTATTCCGGTAATGAAGTCTTAACCGTTTGCGAGGGAGCTAAATCAGCCATTGAAGAACTTTTCAAAATAATTAAAATTGGTCCGATGCATTCTGATGTCAGGCGATGTACAATTGCGTGGGGAGAGTTTACCGGGGAGCTTTCTTCATTTGAGATCAGGGGCTGATAAGAGTAAGTTAAATTTAAGGTTAAAAGGTAATATGGTAACATCTCAATAAGTTAGGGCAGAGGATAAAATATAGCAGTTAAATATATTAG
>JBAXDX010000066.1:0-16165 GCA_037140715.1 Ignavibacteria bacterium | reverse complement strand
TTATTTAATTTAGCATATTCAGACAGTTTATATTTCAAAATTAGATACTTTATTTGTAACTACTCAGCATAATTTTAATAGTGTCGAATTCAGGCTATTTTCATACTTCCCAATTATTAAAAAATAAATTAAAAGTATGATTTTGAGCTGAAATATAAACATCTCAAAAACATGCTGAGTAGTTACCTTTATTTTAATATAAATATAAAATATTTTTCAATTTATCCAAAAAATCGACAATAAAATACAAAATAATTAAATATTTTTCTATAAAATCAGCTTGCTATGTTAATACCTTATTATTCATCGACTTTTTGCAGGTGAACCTGTTCGCAGGCAATTCTCAGACGCTCGAATGGTTCAGTAAGATTTCTGTACATTGAGATTGCGCTGAGTTTTTCTCTGATATCAGGAAGTTCATTGTTGAATTTACGGGTAGTTTCGATGAACGACTTTACGGTTTCGCCAGGAAGCTCTATCGGGGTATTTTCAGTTTTGTTAGCTTTTGAAGGTTCTTCCTGTTCGGTAAACAACCTGATACAGCGAACGCCCTGTTTATTGTTGATGCCGAGGAACAGCGGGTCTCTGACTAACAGCAGGTCGATATTATCTTTAATGGCGCCAAGCAGCGGAAGAGCGATTAACTCCACGAGTACATGTTCATTAAGAACACTACCGTAAAGTGTTTTCTGAAAACTTGTTGGTTTTATTGGCGCGGTAACCCTGAATTCAAGCGGTTTTGTATCGGTATCAGTAACTAATATAGCTCCCATGATGCCCGATTTATCGTCAAAGCTATAAGTTTCAAGAAACGCAATACGTACGAGTTCCATTCTTTTCTCCTATGAATATACTCTAAAATATCTCAAAATAAAGCCCTCATCTCTGATTTAGAAAAGAGGGCGCAGTAAAAAGTTTTATTTATTTCACCTTGCCGATGATGTGGCATTCCTCATTAACAGATGCGGCAAGTTCCTTAACCAGACCGGCTTCTTCAGGCGAAACCACGGCAGCCAGTCCGATACCAAGATTAAAGACTTCGCGCATTTCCTCATCCTTCACACCGCCGGTCTGTTGAATCAGCTTAAATAATTCAGGAATCTGCCAGCTTGTCCAGTCAACATTAAGCTCAAGACCTTCAGGTATAATCCGCTTTGTATTATTGACTAATCCTCCGCCAGTAATGTGTGAGAATCCTTTAATCCGGGCATTTTCTTTTAATTTAGTAATAAGAGGCAGGTAAGATTTATGAATTCTTAACAATTCCTCTCCGAGCGTATTTTCAAAACCATCGGGTTTATCATCAACGCTAAACTTCTCAAGCAGAATGCTGCGGGCAAGCGAATAGCCGTTTGTGTGCAGTCCGTTTGAAGTAAAGCCAAGCAGAATATCTCCCTTTACAATGTTTTTCCCGTCTATAATTTTAGATTTTTCGACTACTCCCACGATTGTTCCCGACATATCATACTCATCGGATGAATACAGACCCGGCATTTCAGCAGTTTCGCCACCGATAAGAGCACAGCCGTTTTCGCGGCAGGCTTTTGCGAAGCCTTCAATGATCTTTTCAGCAACATCCGGATAAAGTTTGCCGAACGCAAGATAATCCATGAAAAACAATGGTTTAGCACCGCAGACGGCAATATCATTTACACAATGGTTAACTAAATCCTGCCCAACCGTGTTGTGCTTTTTCATAATAAAGGCAATCTTGAGCTTTGTGCCCACACCATCTACCGAAGAAACCAATACGGGATGATTATATTCCGGCAGGTTCAGATCATAGAATGCTCCAAAGTGTCCTATGTCCATCAGCACATTCTTATTAAAAGTGGATTTAACGTGTAACTTAATTCTGCGGACGGTTTCATCTCCTGCCTGAATATCTACGCCCGCTGCTTTATAGTTTGATTCCAACTTAATTCCTTAATTGTTTATGACTAACTTACTCATTTAAAGATATTTATTCAAAAAAAATGTAATGCCGGACTGCGTCATAAAAGTTTTCAAATCGTCCTGAAAACAGAAAACTAAAAGCTTATGAACCCAAATTCAATGAAAGATTCCTTTTTTTTTAATATATTTGGGATGTATATAATTTTGATTCCGTAGCCGGATATTTCAGGTAAATGCGCGCGCCTGAAAATTCCTGGTAAAATGACAGACGGTTAATTATGAGAGAATGGGTAAAACCTGTTTATATTTGGGCGGATACAGATAAACAGTAATTGATAAGAGAAAATGGAACCGGTTGAATTAAACGACAGAGAAAAGACAATCCTTAGGAATATCATTCATCAGTTTGTGCTTACCGCGGCTCCGGTCGGGTCAAGAAATATTGCTAGGAAGTTTCAGCTTGGACTTTCGCCGGCTACAATAAGGAATATCATGTCCGACCTGGAGGATACCGGGTTTCTGGAGCATCCTCATACTTCGGCTGGCAGAGTGCCGACAGATAAAGGGTACAGGTTCTTTGTCGATTCTCTTATGGAACCCTCTCAGCTTAGTTATGAGGAAAAAGAGCTGATTAACAGAGAGTTAAAGCAGTTTACAGATGAAACCGATGAGCTGATTAAGATTACCTCGATGCTTATAAGCAATATCACTAATCAGCTTGCGTGCGTAACGTTCCCTAATCTGGATACCGGAATACTTGAGAAGCTTCAGATAGTAGAGCTGACATCAAGCCGTATATTAGTTGTTGTAAGCATTAAGTCAGGGATTATTAAGACTATAACACTTGAGCTTAACGCAGGGGTAAACAGCGGTCATATCCAGGCTGTGCAGAACCTGATTAATGAAAGACTCGCGGGCTTAAGTCTTTCAGAAATAAAACGTACTTTTAGCGAGCGCTTTAAGGATATCAGCGATACTTACAAGCCTGCAATCCGTGTGTTCCTTGATTCAGCGGAGAAGATATTTACAAATATTAACAGGTCTGATAAGGCTGTAATTACCGGAACCGGGAATTTCCTAAGGCAGCCGGAGTTTGAAAGATTCGAGAATATGTGCAGCATAATCGAGCTTATTGAGGATAAAGAAAATATTACTCATTTTATCGATGATAAAACAAATTCTCAGGACGACCTTATAATCAGAATCGGCAGCGAGAATAAATCCGAAAGGCTTAATGATTACAGTCTTATTACAAAAGAATATACCGTTGGTGATGTATCCGGAACAATTGGAGTAGTAGGCCCGCGCCGAATGAATTATTCCAGAGTTATTGCAATTATTGTTTATGCCTCTGATATGTTATCTGAATATCTGAAAAAGGGAGGAATCAAATAGACAATGTCAGCGGATACCTTAAGTGAAACAAACATTAAAAAAATAGAGGAGAAAATGAACAAAGATAAAAAAAATTCAAAGGGTATAAACCTGAATGAAATTAAAATTGAGAGAAATCCAAATTATAAAAATCCGGGATTTAATCCTGAAAAGATTTATACTCATGATAAATCTCAGGAAAAGAAGGACAATGATAATCCCATAGAAAGCGAAATAACAGAAATTCCCGCACAGACGACTGTTCCGGCTTCTGAAAATAATGCCGAGCTTAAATCATTAAGAGATCTGAATGAAGCTTTGACAAAAGATGTGACCGAGCTTAAGGATAAATATTTAAGAAAAGTAGCGGAGTTTGAAAACTACAAAAGAAGAACAGAAGCCGAGCATATGAACTTTCTTAAATATGCCGGCGAAACTTTTATCTCAAAGATACTTCCGGTTTATGACGATCTTGAAAGATCATTAAACCATATTAATGAGAACACAAGCGTTGAAACCATAGCTAACGGACTGAAGATGATATTTGCCAAATTTACAAAATTAATGGAGGAGCAGGGTGTAAAGAAGATTGATGCAAAAGGAACGCCCTTCGATGTTAATTTTCATGAGGCGCTGCTTCAGCAGACTGTTAAGAATGTGGCTCCCCATACGGTTATCGATGTGGTTGAGCCGGGTTATACATACAAAGATAAAGTAATTCGTCATGCTAAGGTAATTGTCAGTGATGAAAACTCGGCGGAGTAAAATACCCCGCTCATTTTGTTGCAAATAAATTTATAAGAAAAAATATCGTTACATATAAAAGGTAAATGACCCCAATGAAGAAAAGAGATTATTACGAAGTCTTAGGTATCGAAAAAAACGCGTCCAAAGAAGATATAAAGAAAGCATACAGAAAACTTGCAATGCAGCATCATCCAGATCGTAACCCGGATGATAAGGAATCCGAAGATAAGTTTAAGGAAGCTGCCGAAGCATACGAAATACTAAGTCATGACGAAAAGAGAGCGAAATATGACCGCTTTGGCCATAACGGACTGAAAGGGAACCAGGATTTTCAGGGCTTTAGCAACATTAATGATATTTTCTCTCACTTCTCTGATATATTTAGCGGAGGCAGCGGGGGGGGCAGTATTCTGGAAGATTTATTCGGCGGACAGCAGCAACAGCGAGGGCGCAGACGCGGCACTCAGGGTAGTGATCTTAAGGTTACATTAAAGCTTCCTTTCGAAGAAATAGCTGTTGGCACTATAAAAAAAATAAAAGTAAAGAAGCATATAAAATGCGAAATTTGTGCGGGTTCCGGAGCAAAGGGGGGGACTTCAACTAAAACTTGTCCAGCATGTAATGGCGCTGGCGAAGTCAGAAATGTTTCAAGATCTGTATTTGGGCAGTTCGTAAATATTTCGGCATGTGTCAACTGCGACGGGGAAGGAACAGTTATAGACAGCCCGTGTAAGAACTGCGCTGGAGATGGACGCGTTATGGGCGAATCCATGATAAAAATTAACGTCCCTGCGGGAGTAACTAGCGGCAGTTATATGACTCTTCGCGGAGAAGGCAATGCGGGAAAGCGCAATGGTATGTCGGGTAACATAATAGCCGTCTTTGAAGAACTACCGCATGAGTTTTTTGTCCGCGATGGTGATAATATTATCTATGAATTATTCCTAAGCTACCCTGAAGCGGTTCTTGGTACCGAAGTTGACGTGCCAACCTTAAACGGGAAGGCAAAGCTGAGGATTGAACCAGGTATTCAGGTTGGCAAATTCCTCAAGATGCGTGAAAAAGGCATTCAGCATCTTAATCGTCACGGGGCGGGAGATCAGTTGGTCAGGATTAATATTCACATTCCGACAAAGATAAGCCAGAAAGAAAAGGACCTGTTAAAAGCACTTTTGGAACAGTCGAATATAAAATTGCCGTCTTAATACAGGTATGTTTATTGTCATTCATAATCGACAGTCTGATCAATGAATAAACTGCGTTCAAAGTAACGGGGGCAGTAAAATGAAGCTTGGTAAAGTTTCTGACTTATTTGGTTTTACTAAAACCGAGATGATGGTCTTCGCGTTTATGTCAGGGGTTTTTCTTTTCGGACTTGGGATTTATTATTATAAATTATCAGGAAACTGCAAGGAAGGAAAGTTTGATTATAGTGCCTCCGATAGTCTTTTTGTCGCTTCTTCTGTTGATGACGAGGACAGTTCTTCTAAGTATAGAAAGCAGGTACTGGAGTTAAAACCAAATATGCCGGCAAAGAAGAACAATCTGCCAGCTGAAAAAAGTATTGATTTGAATAAAGCAGGAATTAGCGAGCTTTCTATGCTGCCTGGCGTAGGTAGAAAGACAGCTGAAAAGATTATTGAGTATAGAAAAACTTATGGAAGATTTAAGGTAGTTGACGAACTTCTTGAAGTTAAGGGTATAGGTCCTGTGAAATTTGAAAGAATCAAGAAATATATAATTGTTGTTAATTAACAACTCACTTTGAATAATTGGAGAATTAACAGTTCATGTCGGCTTTTCAAAATCATGCGGGGATTAACCTTACCAGTTCCAAGATGCAGATCGTTGAAGTTAATTACTCTGGCGAGGAATTTACACTCGAAAATGTGGATGAGGAATATTTTAATGAGTATCTGGACTTTAATGCTAAGGAACCCAAGATAATCGCTTCAATGCAGGAAGCCTTTAACGAATTGCTCGCAAGGAAATCGCTGAAAAGTAAATCTGTTTCTTTTACACTCTCGCATGAGCATTTTAAGTCTGTAATGCTTCCGTATGATAACTCACTTATCCGGAATGATTTGATGGAACAGTTTAAGTGGGAATTCTCAATGCTTTATCCAAAGCATCCGGTAAATGACATGGTATTGCATGTTATTAAGGTGGAAGATTATAATAAAGAAGACAAATATAATGCGGTCATACTTGCAACCTACCGTAAACATCTTGAGCTGATAAAATTCTTCTGCCAGCAGAATAATCTTGAACTTAGATTTGTAGATAACGCGCATATTGCCTCAGACAATATAATCGCCTTAAGAAACGGTGGACTAAGCGAAGGTTTCTGCTTCAGCCTCTTTATTGCAGGCAACTATATCTCTGTTACTTTTCGCGCCAATAACCGCCTTATTTATTTTAATGTTATCCCTGTTGCAAATGCAGGAGAAATACTTCCCAAAGTAACAGAGGAATTGACAAAGAACAAATATATTAAGGTAAGCTCTGATATTATTAATGAATCATATATTGCAGGCGAGAATATTTCTGAATCTTTTATTCAAAAGGCTAACGATGTACTGAACCTGAATTTTGAGAAGATAAATCCTTTTGAAGAAATAAGTGTGCGCCCTGAAATCTTCGGCAAGAAAATGTTCAGCCAGAAAGCAAATTCATTCACCTCTGCCGCTGGTATTGCTTTTAGAATAGCATAAGATATGAGAATAATTTCAGGAATATTCAGGGGAAGGACTCTCAAAGTTCCGAATACGAAGTTTACACGTCCGACAACAGACCGCGTCCGGGAGACTCTGTTTACTTTGCTTACTAATCAAATCGATTTCGATGGTATAAAAGTCCTTGATATTTATGCCGGAAGCGGTTCGCTCGGACTTGAATCAGTCAGCCGGGGAGCCTCCGAAGTACATTTTATCGAAAAGAATTATCAGATTTATAAAACATTGCAGGAAAATATTGATAATCTTAAGACAGAGATTAACTATCGAATCTATAAGATGGAAGCCCTCCGCTTTTCTACTGTCAGCGATCATCCGGTTTACGACCTGATACTTGCCGATCCTCCCTTCTTCAAAGATGATATTCATGCGGTAGTAAAGAATTTACTTAAAAATAAATTTCTTACTGACGATGGAATACTGATTATTGAACGCTCCGTGCAAACTCGCGAAAAAGATGCTGAGAATTTCCGGAAAGAATTTTTTAAGAAAATTGGTGATACTTTACTCTATCAGTTTAATCCTGCCGATACATTTTAGGAGAAATTATTTGTAGCAGTAAAAGGGCATGAACACATGGAAATATCCCCATGCAACCCATGTTGTTATTTTGCGCAGGATCTTTATAAAGTGCTTCTCTCTTGCTTTGGGATATCAAAGTCGCTATAATTGCATGTCAAAAAACCACATTATTTATCTTACATAGTCTTACTTTAGTGATATGGGGGAATTAAGGTGGAAATTTTCATATTAAATAAATTATAATCTATGCGAAAAGTAATTTACCCGGGCACTTTTGATCCTGTTACATACGGTCATATCGATATTATTAAACGCGCCCGTGAAATCTTTGACGGAGTAATCGTAACTATAGCCTGCAATCCAAACAAACAGGTTGCCCTCTTTACGGTTGAGGAAAGAACTGAGATGCTCAGGCAAAGCCTTGTGGATTTTGATAATGTGGAAATAGATTCGTTTAACGGACTTACCGTTGAACACGCTAAAAGCGTAGGAGCTATAGGTATTATCAGAGGACTTAGAGCTATCAGCGATTTTGAATATGAATTTCAGATGGCACTAATGAACCGTAAGCTCGATGGTGAAATAACTACTGTATTCTTAATGCCTCACGAAAAATACACTTATCTTAACTCATCACTAATAAGAAACCTTGCCAGTCTTAAGAGCGATGTCGGCGATTTTGTCCCTCCGGTTGTTCATGAAGCATTAAAAAAGAAATTTAAGTTGAACCTAAGATAAAATGGGGCATTTAAATAAAATAAACCAATTCCTGTTCCCCGTAAATAATAATTGAATACTAAGACTCAAGTTAATATCTTTGCGGGTACAAGTTTTCAATCAATGAGGATATAATTTGATCGCAGACAGAATAAACAGGCTTACGGAATCAAAAACCATGAAAATTGCCGGAAAGGCTTTGGCAATGAAAGCTCGTGGCGAAGATATAATAGATTTCAGCGTGGGGGAGCCTGATTTCCCGACTCCTGAGCGCATTAAACAGGCGGCTAAAAAGGCAATTGATAATAATTTCACGTGCTATACGGTAAATATGGGCATGATTGAGCTTAGGCAGGCTGTCTCGGAAAAGCTGAAGCGCGATAATAATCTGGATTACAGTGTAAAAGAGATAATAATTTCCAATGGAGCCAAACAGGCATTATTCAATATAGTTTTTGCAGTCGTTAATCCGGGCGATGAAGTACTTATTCCCGCGCCGTTTTATGTCTCATATCCCGAAATGGTTAAACTGGCTGACGGCACGCCTGTTATTATTAATACCAGAGAAGAAAATAACTTTAAGCTGACCGCAGACGACCTGAAAAGAGCAGTTACACCTAAAACAAAAGCACTTATTCTCTGTAATCCTTCTAATCCGACAGGTCTTGTTTATACCGGAGAAGAACTAAAGGCACTTGCCGATGTTATTGAAAATGAGGATATATTTGTAATTGTAGATGAAATTTATGAAAAACTGGTCTATGATAATATTAAATTTGTAAGCTTTGCCAGTATAAGCGAAAAAATCAAGGCTAAGACTGCAATTATAAACGGTGTGTCTAAAGCTTATGCGATGACGGGCTGGAGGATAGGTTATGCCGCTGCGCCGGAAGCTGTTATCAGAGCAGCTTCTACAATCCAGAGTCATAATACATCAGGCGCTTCATCAGTCTCGCAGATGGCAAGTCTTGAGGCAATCAGCGGAATTCAGGATGAAGTGCGCATTATGGTAATGGAATTTGAAAGACGACGCGATTATATAATAGGTGCTCTGAATGAAATACCTAGTCTTAACTGTACAAAAAGTCAGGGCGCTTTTTATGCTTTTGTTAATGTAGCTTCATATTTTGGCGTGGAATATAACGGACGAAAAATAGAGAACTCATGTGATTTCGCTGATTTTATTATTGAAGTGGCAAAGGTAGCGATAGTCCCCGGCGAAGGATTTGGCTCGGATGAGCATATAAGGATTTCTTATTCAACTTCCATGGAAAATATTGTAGAGGGACTAAGGAGAATTAATGATGCTCTGCGGGAAACTACTCAGTTCCTTACAAAAAAACATTTTTTGTGAGGAAATATACTGTAGCCCTCCGTACAACAACTTTAGATTCTCCTGCAACAACTCCGGACTATTGTGTAACGAAAAATATTCCGACAAGAAGACAAAATACATCCGGACAACGAGCCGGGGCGTGAATTTGCCCATCGAAGAATAGAAACAAAAATCAATAAAGCTCATCTGTTGCGATATAACTTATCCCCCTGTCAGCGCCATTTTTTAAGAATACTATTTTTCCCAATTACAACTATTCCTGTTTCTGATACATGGAATTTTTTCTTATCCTCTTCGGAATCAAAACCTATTTCATAACCTTCTGGTACAATGACATTTTTGTCAATAATTGAACGTCTGATTCTCGCGTTGCGTCCAATATTACAGTTATTAAAGATAATAGAGTCAGTAATATAAGAGTAACTGTTTATTTTTACATTCGCGCCAATGATAGAACGCTCGACAAGTCCTCCTGATATAATTGTGCCATCGCAGATAAGCGAATTGAGGCTTCTCCCGACCCGTTCTCCTTCATGAGACAAAGTTTTAGCAGGGGGGAACTGGTGCTGTTTGGTTCTAAGCGGCCATTCTGTATCATAAAGATTGAATTCAGGGTTTACTGTAAGCAAATTCATGCTGGATGCGTAATAGCTGTCAATTGTACCGATATCTCTCCAGTATAAGTCAGACTTCTTATTCTCATCGAGGAACTTATATGCGTAAATATTATAACCGGATTTAATCATGTAGGGGAGGATATGCTTTCCGAAATCATTATTCGGGAGCTTCTTTGCCGCCATTTCTGCAAATACATTTATTAAGGCTTTAGCATTAAATACATACATGCCCATATTAACAAAAGAATAACCTGGTTTATCAGGGATTTCAGGCGGGTTCTGTGCTTTTTCTACAAATCCGGAAACCTTATAGTCAGCGTCAATATTAAGAACACCGAAACTGCTTGCCTGATCCTTTGCAAAATCAATGCTGGCAATTGTTACATCGGAGTTTTTATCAACGTGGTACTGGAGCATCTTCAAATAATCCATCTTATATATATGGTCGCCGGATAATATAAGCACCCATTTACTGTTATTGCCCTGAATCAGATTAACATTCTGTTCAATTGCGTTTGCAGTACCGAGGTACCAGTCGCCATTAACTTTTTTCTGAGGCGGAACGGAGTAAATAAACTCGCCAAGCTCGGGATTGAAAATATTCCAGGCTTCGTAAAGATGCTGGTTAAGTGAGTCGGATTTATACTGCGTCAGCACATAAATCTTTCTAAGCCCGGAGTTAAGGCAGTTTGAGAGTGTAAAATCAATAATTCTGTATTTCCCTCCAAAGGGAACTGAGGGTTTTGAACGAAAATCTGTCAGTGGAGCTAATCTTTCTCCCTGCCCCCCTGCTAACACCATAGATAGAGTGTCTCTTAAGAGGGTGGAACCTGTAAATATCATATATATCCTTAATTATTTTTATAAAAATATTCAAAATCCTCATTAGAGGCAAGTAAAGAAATTATTAACTTGTCAAACTTGTTTTATAAAAGTAATTTTCGTTGTAAAATTAGAACTTTTCTTTATGTGCCTGAATAAAAAACGCTTAACGCAAATCTTTTCCGTCATATTAATAAATTTGCTTCTGCTTTTTGCATGGATGGGCAGTCTGGATATTATTATCGATATATTTGGCGGACTGCCTGTCCTGAACTCTTATTTACATTTAATTAAAATCGGCGACAGCATAAATAGTAATTATATAACTCAAAATCAAAAGAAAACTGACATCTTACATTATAATATAAAAATAGACGTGCATACTGAAAGCAAATCTATTGTCGGCGATGTAATTATTAAAGGAATCCTTAAGGATAAATCAGTCGGGTCTGTTGACCTGAACTTTTATGATAATCTCTCTATCTCAGAGCTTACGTTGAATGGCAGACCGGTACAATATAAGAGGAATCGTACAAGTTTAAGCATCCCGGTCGTCCATCCCGCCGATACTTTTTATGTTGAAGTAAAATATGCAGGGAAACCAAAAACGACAGGCTTCTTTTCGTTTAATTTTGGCAGGTTCGGAAATAAGCCGGTAGTTTATACATTAAACGAACCGGTTTTTGCTTCAACCTGGTATCCATGTAGCGACAGACCGGATGATAAAGCCCTGACAGATGTTTATATTACAAATGATTCTTCCAGTATATCTTTATCTAACGGCAAACTTGTCGGGGTTAATACAAATGGTAAGAAGCGGACTTACCATTGGCAGACTCAGTATCCTGTCTCAACATATCTTATCTCTGTTTACTCGGCTGATTACAGACATTTCAGCCAGCGGTATGTCTCAAAATCCAGTCAGGAAATGAATATCGATTATTATACATTCCCCGAACATTTTGAAATGGCAAAGAATGACTTTGCAGAGCATCCGGAAATGATTGACTTTTTTTCTTCAGTATTTGGTGAGTATCCATTTATTAAAGAGAAATATGGTGTGGCGGAATTCCTTTGGCAGGCCGGGGCAATGGAACATCAGACAATTACGGGCATCGGCTCAGATTTTCTTAATGGCAAAAAATTATTCAATGATTTTTATATCCATGAACTTGCTCATCAGTGGTTCGGCGATGCTGTCGGTCCGGCTACATGGAAGGATATCTGGTTAAACGAGGGCTTTGCTACATATTGCGAGGCTTTGTATGCTGAACATAAGTCGGGAAAAAATGCCTACAGGGCAACTATGCTCTCAAAGTTCAGCGATAACTTCTCCGGTTCTGTTTATGACCCGGGCAGCGATATGTTCAGCTCTACGGTTTATGATAAAGGTGCATGGATACTCCACATGCTCAGATCTGAAATGGGGGATTCTGTATTCTTCAAATCGATGAGGGATTATTATGAAACATATAAATATAAAAACGCGGGTTCAAATGATTTTATAAAAGTATGCTCAAAGAATTATGGACGGGATCTTTCTTATTTCTTCAAACAATGGCTGTTTGAAGGCGAAGGCATTATAAAACTGAAATATGCGTGGATAGAAACTCCTGTGGCAGAAGGAAAGTATAAGTTAAGTCTTAAAATAAAGCAGACCCAGTCCGGCTTTGATATTTATAAATTTCCGCTTGAAATTGGATTGTATTTCTTAAATAAAAATGAAAATACTTCAAAAATTATTTACATTGACAGCAAAGAAAAGAATATTGATTTAATTTTGCCCGCAAAACTTACATCTCTTGAACTCGACCCTGAAAGCCGGCTACTCATGAGTAAAGAGCAGGAAAAATTTTAATTAAACCACCACAAAATTAACCCAGATTATTGTGAAGAATAAATATTTGTTCATATCAGATGTACACCTTGGACTTCAGTCGAAAGAAACCGAGAAGGCTAAAGAGCGCCGTCTGGTAAAGCTTTTGGAATTAGCCACACGCGAAGCTAAAGAACTTTATATACTTGGAGATTTATTTGATTATTGGTTTGAATATACCAGAGTATATCAAAAGGGTTTTTTCAGGACGCTTACGGCATTGCAGGACCTTTCGGAAAGCGGTACGGCTGTTCATTACATTATAGGCAATCATGACTTCTCTCATATAGATTTTTTCGAGAAAGAAATAGGAGTAAAGCTGTATGAACATCCTCTCGAAACAGATATAGAAAATAAGAAATTCTTTCTTGCTCATGGAGACGGAATGGTTAAAAATGATTTTGGGTATTTAGTACTTAAAAAGATATTGAGAAATAAAAAAATCCAGAAGCTTTATTCCTTTGTTCACCCGGATACAGGCATTGGCATTGCGAGCAGGGCAAGTAAAAAGAGCAGGGACTTTACGGCAACAAAGAACTATGGCGAAATTGACGGACTGCATGAAGCTGCCAGACTTAAGATTGATTCAGGATTTGACTACGTCATACTTGGGCATTCACATAAAAGAGCGTTTGAACTTTACAAAAGCGGATTTTATATTAACCTTGGCTCCTGGCTTCAGACACCTTGTTATGGATGTTTTTTTGAAAATAAGTTTATTATTGTAGATTGGGATTATAGTGAAGAATAAAATGAACTCTTCGAAAAAGGAAAAAATAAATAAACCTTTTAAAAATAAAAAGCTGATAATTACTTCTGTTGTTTCAGCATTTGTTTTTTCTATTATTATAATGGCGTATATAATAAAAGGACTGCCTTCGCTCGAACAGCTTGAAAACCCAAAGCCGGTACTTGCAAGTAAGGTTTACGGAGTCGATGGGGAGCTGATAGGCCAGTTCTTTATTGAAAACAGAATTGAAGCAAGGCTGGACAGCATCCCTAAACATCTTATCAATGCTTTAATTGCTACTGAGGACAGAAAGTTTTATGAACACTGGGGCGTAGATGTCAGCAGGTTTGTCAAGGCGATGGTGAAAAATGTTATGACTCTCTCAATGCGCGAAGGTGCAAGCACCATTACGCAGCAACTTGCAAAGAACCTTTATCAGTTAAAGACTAAGAACGAAAATCTGTTTGAAACGGTTATCAGGAAGGCCAGGGAATGGATAACTGCAATACAGATAGAGAAGACCTATACGAAAAATGAGATTCTCGAAATGTACCTGAATATTTCATATTTCGGACGGGGAGCTTACGGCGTTCAGACCGCGGCGAATATTTTCTTTGATAAACAGGCTAGCGATTTAACTGTGCCAGAATCCGGTGTGTTGGTTGCTCTTCTTAAATCATCGGTAGGATATGACCCGATTAAGAAATATGAAAAAGCGTTTAACCGCAGAAACCTTGTTATGTCTAATATGGTCGATGCCGGCTATCTTGACGAAAGGTTCTATGAAAAATTCAAATCTCTTCCAATAATTGTGGCAAATGAACACATGGAGAACAGCGCTACAATCGCTCCCCACTTTATGGAGTATATCAGGCGCCAGATGGAAAAGCTGTCTGATAAATACGGGCATGACCTTTATAAAGACGGACTGAATATCTATACTACGATAGACTCACGTATGCAAAAAGCGGCCATAAAGGCGGCGAGGCAACATCTTGCTGAGTACCAGGTACTTTTTAATAAGAGCTGGAAATGGGAGAAACATCGCGATATTCTTGAGACAATACTTGATAAAGCAATAAAAAACAACCAGAGATATCTGATTGCCAAGACCCATGAAGAAAAAGCGAAGGTTTATGGTAACTTAAGGAGCAGTCAGAGATTCATTGATTCTGTAAAAATAGTTGAAACCAGGATAGAGGTTGGTCTGGTAGCAATTGATCCGGCAAACGGACAGATAAGGGCGATGATCGGCGGGGTGAACCAGAAATTTATGTACGGACTGAATCATGCAACCGGAATAAAAAGACAGCCCGGCTCTGCTTTTAAGCCGGTTATTTATACAACAGCAATTGAGAACGGGCTTTATCCTGCATACCCGCTTCTTAATCAGCCATTTGATTATAATGGCTGGTCCCCTCATAATTTTGATTACAGCACAGGCGGCAATACGATGCTCCGCGATGCTCTAAAAAACTCGCTTAATATTATTGCCGGCAGGTTAATAGTCGAAAATTATGCACCATTAAATAAGATATCTTCAATTGCAAAGAAAATGGGAATTGAGAGCAGGCTTGATCTTGTTCCATCGCTGGCCCTTGGCACTTCCGAGGTATCTCCGCTTGAACTTACATCAGCATACAGTTCGCTGGCTAATAAAGGCGTATATATTTCCCCGATATCTATATTAAGAGTTGAGGATAAAGATCATATACTACTGGAAAAATTCCATTCCGAAAAAATATTAGAAGCAGTATCGCCTGAAACAGCCGCGATTGTTACCAGTATGATGCAGACAGTAGTAGATTATGGTACGGGCGCGGGGGTGCGCCGATACTTCCACCGTCCTGCCGCAGGAAAGACAGGGACAACCTCAGATTACTGCGATGCCTGGTTCGCAGGCTTTACTCCGCAATTAGCTGCGGCTGTGTGGGTAGGTTTTGACGACAGGAGAATCAGCTTTACAGGAGCTTATGGACAGGGAGGAAGAGCTGCCGGACCGATATGGGGCAAGTTTATGCAGGGTGTATATGAGTCAATTGAAATGCCTCTGCAGTATTTTAGTATCCCGGCAGGTGTTATTTCAGCAGAATTTTGTACTGAATCAATAGAACAGGGGCATCCAAAGCTCGCAACGGAATCCTGCCCTGACAAAGTAACAGATATAATTAATAAGAACAATCTGCCACCGCAATGCGACATTCATAAAGGGCCTTCTATTTCACCGTTTTAATTAATTTATGGGAATAAGCTCAAATATTTTATAAAATGCTTTTTATTTGAGCGTTATTTTTCTATTTTTGTCTGTAAGTTTTGTGAATATACATAATGAAAAGCCCGGATGGCGGAATTGGTAGACGCGCTAGGTTCAGGGTCTAGTCCATGTACTTGGGTGGGGGTTCGAGTCCCCCTTCGGGCACTTAAAGAAGCTTCGTTTTTATTGAAAACGAGGCTTTTTTGCTTTTAAATGGAAACCTGCCATAAAACTGCACCTCACAAATTTCATAATATGGTCTGAAAAGATTCAGCAGGAGTTATCAGGAATTTGTACACTATGCTTTTAATCAGTACGGGGAAAACTGAAAATGAAATATTTCCCTGAGTCTTAATTTATTCCGGACAAGTAATTTACACAAAATTCTTTACTATGTCCTCTCCGGACTGTTTTACAACGACTCCAGACTGCCACGCAACGACTTTAGACAAATTTACAACGACTCCAGACTGCCACGCAACGGCTTTAGACAAATTTACAACGACTCCAGACTGCCACGCAACGATATTATAACACGG
>JBAXDX010000065.1:0-16438 GCA_037140715.1 Ignavibacteria bacterium | reverse complement strand
AATCGGAAAACTCCAAGTACCTCATGAGAGCGTCACGGGTCAATCGGAAAACTCCGAGTACCCCGTGGGACTCAAAGTTCCCGAATTAAGAGTATAAAATGATTTATTTTCACTTTTTTTTAATTTTTCTGTTTTTAATTCTCTTATCTGTTTTCTCATATACACCTGGTATATTTTACCATGTGCCACAGGTTAAAATTCGTGGCAACAGGGAGTATTGTTATTGAATTATAGCTTCATTCAAATTAATATGAAAAAGAACTGCCAGATTCAGGCAAACCGCAGGCATGGGTAAAATACCGTTGGTTCAGAATGAATGGTAAAATTAGTCTGCGATAGGTAAGGTGAATATAAAACGTGTGCCACGCCCTGTCTGACTTTCAACTCCGAGTTTTCCGCCGTTCATTTCGACAAAATCTTTGCAGAGTATAAGACCGAGTCCTGTCCCGGTCTCTTTATCAGTACCGGTAGTGGTAATTTTCTGAGAGAGGGTAAATATCTTCTTTATATTTTCGGAAGAGATACCAACGCCGTTATCCTCAACAGTAATAAGTACCGAGGATATCTGCTTTGTTGCCGATATTTTTATTTCTCCGCCCGGGTATGTAAATTTAAGAGCATTGGAAAGGAGATTTCTTAAAACAGTATTAATCATATTCTTGTCAGCCATTACATTGATTAGTGCGCCAAGTTCGGTGTTGATGGAGATATTTTTCTGCCTGGCACCGCTCTGGTAAATACCAATCGTACTTTCAATCAATTTATTAAGATTTAACTTAACAGGAGTAAAGTTCATACGTCCGGCCTGCATCCTCGACCACTGAAGCATATTTTCAATCAGGTTGAAAACACTTTGAGCGGACTTATAGATATTAAGTGCGAATGATTTGACTTCCTCGCTGGTCATATCGTCAAAATCATTTACAAGGAATTCAGAAAATCCGAGCAGAGAAGTAAAAGGACTTCTCAGGTCATGAGAAATGATAGAGAAGAATTTATCCTTATTATTATTCAGGTCTTTAAGCTGTTCTTCGAGTTTCTTCTGTTCGGTAATGTCCTGTATAACGACAATACCGCCGGTAATTTTTTTTCCATTAGTATCATAGACAGGCAGTGCAGAGTTATGGATTGTCTTTTTAGTTCCGTCAAAGCATTCGATATGCATAACCTCATTCAGGGTTATCTTCCCGCTATGAACTGCTTTGGTAAGTGCCCAGTCCTCAGTTGAAACTGCTTCTTTGGAATCGTAATACCAGCCCTTAAATTCGTTATAGTCGGAAATGGTAACATAATTCTTTCCGCCCCAGATATTTCCGACTTCCTTGTTTGTCTGAATGATAAGTCCGTTGTTATCGGCAATCAGAACGCCTACCGGCAGAGTATCGATGACCTGCTGAAGCAGCCGTTCTTTTTTGGATATTTCAGCTTCCGCTATTTTTTTCTGTGTAATATTTGTGTGGACAATCGTAGCACCTCCGCCATCGAGCGGAGTAACGTTCATCTGGAACCAGCGTAATTCTTTAGGAGAGTGGCATGGAAATTCCATACTAAACTCAATATCAACTCCGTTAAGAATATCAAGAATGCCATTCAAAGCAATAATGGCATCGGGGGAATTATTTTTACTTGCTCTCCGGCAGACTTCGAGATAATTAATTTTCTGGTCGAGCAGGTTCGAGCCGTCATTAAGCCACGCAAAAGTGCGCCAGGCCTGATTAACCATTATTATCAGACCAGTCTTGTCTATTACAGCTATCTGACTGGAAATGGAGTTTATAATATTGTGGATGCGGGCTTCGCTTTTCTTCAGAGCGATTTCAGCATTTTTTTTGTCTGTAATATCCTCAATCATAACAATCAGATAAACAGGTTTGCCATCGATGTCGCGGATAACTGAACCGGTATGATTAATCCAGACAATGGAGCCGTTTTTTCTGATATATTTTTTACTGATATTGTATGAAGGAATATTCCCGTTAAGAATCTTTTCCATTTCCATCTGGTCAGGTTCACTCTTATCCAGGAGAGAAATATCCGCGAAAGTTTTTTCTTTCAGGTCTTCTTCAGAATAACCGGTTATTTCAACGAACTTAGAATTGACACTCAGGAATTTTTGATTCAGGTCTATCATTCCCATACCGAGTGGGACTTCCTGAAAGAGGCGGTCGAAATGCTTTTCGCTTAAAAAGAGGTCTTTTTCCGCTTTTTTTCTTTCTGTTATATCATTTGCAATAATCATCAGATGAATTTCGCCATGGGAATGGAAGGCGGCGAAATATATATGTAGCCAGGCCTTCCTGCCAAAGGAACTAGCAACTTCAAGTTCTTTATGTGATGTTCCGCCGGTTGTAAGAATATCATTGGCAATATCATACATACCGCTGAGTTTCCATGAATCGAGGTTATGGTAGTTCTGTTCCAAAACCTTTTCAACGGAAGTTCCGACCATCCTGGCATACTGCTGATTAGCCAGAACGCATTTGCCTGTACTGTCATAAGTCCCGATACCAATGGGTGCAGATTCAAAAATTAAGTTTGTAAACTCTAGTGTATCGCTGACCAGTTGTTCATTCTTCTTTTTTTCGGTAAGATCGCGCACTACAATGCATATCAGCTTACCACCGTTTGAAACGTTGTAAACTTTACTGCTGACCTCGGCGGGGAAAGCTGTGCCGTCCTTTCTTTTACATTTAAGCTCCGAGATAACCTGTCCTGTACGTTCCCGCTGCTCAATGGCGGGCATAAGGTTCGGGTCGGAGAAATCGAAAATAGAATCGCGTCCGAGTCCGCGAAGTTCCTCCTCTGCCCATCCAAATATATGTGCGGCTATAGAGTTTACGTGTAATATTATGCCGTCTGTATCAAGCAGTAATAAACCTTTCTGGAAGTTTTCGAAAAGTATTTTATAATTAGTCAGGCTTTCGTTCAGATTATCCTCAATCCTTTGCTGGTCGCTTATGTCATGAATGATAAGCGAGAGGGAATCAGAATCGTTCAGTCTGACAAGACGGAAGTTTATACTGACCGGCGAAGGCAGTGAGCCATTGAAGGATACTTCAGTTCTGAAGGCTGCCGGTTTTCCGCCATCAGTTAAGGAATCAAGTGCTGACCGGATTACCGAAGTTATCTGTTCCTTTATCTTTTTCGGGAAAATATTTAAGAGGGGTGTGCCGGTTAAAGACAGGCTGTTTGTATTCAGAAGCAGAGAAGTCTGGCTGTTTGCCTTACGAATAGCGAGTCCGGGGATATCCGCGAGAATAATTGCGTCAGGGCTGTCGTCAAAAAACGGAATAAACCCATTAATATCTATGTGGGCTGGCGAGTCTTCATGCTTCCCGGATTGCGCGGTGTGGCTCGGTGCGGTCTTATCTGTGGAATTAATTAAGCCGGACGCGCGATTTGCAATGTGTCTGCCACCACTACCTGGATTTTTCATCAAAAAGCTTCCTTTGTTGTTACTTTCATACTCATCGAATAATTATTAAAATCAATGTGAAATCCTGCATATCATTATCGGACTTTAAAGCAATGCATTAAATTACGACAATTTTTTTAGAAATTAAATGACTAATTAATCATATAAAAGAAAAAGAATAAATATTCCGGGTAAAAAAAATGAGTCTGCATCTGTATGTTGGTGCATTCATGGGATATAAGTTAAGCTTATTCCGGCAGAGGAACATAATACTGGCGATAATTTATCCCGGCTTACTTAATTTATGCTTACATGATGAGTTTATTCTGAACTGCGTAACGAGTTAGTTCGGCATTGGATGTCATTCCCATCTTATGAAGAATTCTTGTTCTGTAAGTGCTGATTGTTTTAGCGCTTAAGCCCAGGTTATCGCCAGTTTCCCCTGTTGTTTTGCCTGAAGCAATAAGCCGCATCACCTGAAACTCGCGGTCAGAAAGCGATTTATGAAGCATTCCCTCGGTTGTGTGTCCGATATCAGTAGCGAGAATTTCAGCCAGATACAGGCTTACATATTTTTCGCCTTTAAGTAATTTCTTTACTGCTTTAACAAGTTCCTCTGGTGCGCTATCCTTTGTCAGGTATCCTGAAGCTCCGGCCTTGATAGAACGAATGGCGAACTGGTCTTCCGAATACATTGTAAGCACAAGTACGGGGAGTTTCGGTTTAATTCTTCTTATACTTTTCAGAACGTCCAGACCGTTCAGTCCGGGCATGGAAATATCAAGAATTATAACATCCCATTCAGCATCGAACAGCATATCGAGAACCTGCTGTCCGTTTTCTGCCTCTGCGCATTCATATAGTTCCTTGTTTTCTGAAAGGATTTGCTTAAGTCCTTGTCTGACGACTGAATGATCATCTCCGATAAGAATTTTTATCATTTTTTTGTTCTTCCTTTATCTTTTATGTTCCCGACAGGAACCGTTGTAGTTACAATAGTTCCGCCTTTTGTATCAGCTTTAATTTCAAATTCACCGCCAAGCAGGTAAGCCCGTTCTTTCATGCCCAGCAGTCCGAAGGACATCGTGTTGCTTATTGCATTTTCCGTGATACCTCGTCCGTTATCCTTAACTATAAGTGTCAGATTGCTTTTGTATAATTCAAGAGAAACCAGAACTTTGGTAGCATTTGCATGCTTAACGATATTGGTTAAAGTCTCCTGAAAAATTCTGAACAGGGCAATGGCAAAATTCTGGTCAATATTTAATTCCTTTGGCAGGGCAATGATTTTACATTCAAGTCCTGTTCTGTTCTGGAACTCCTGCGTCTGCCATTCAATCGCGGCAATAATGCCAAAGTAGTCAATAATGTTAGGTCTTAGTCTGGAAGATATTTTTCGTACAGTTGTTATAGTTGTCTTTATAAGAGAGTACATTGCCTGAAATTTTTCCTGAATGTATGTGTCAGTAATTCCCTGCGTCTGAAGTTTTCTATCAAGCCAGGAAATATCCATTTTTAATCCTGTAAGTGCTTGTCCAAGCTCGTCATGAATTTCCCTGGATATCTCTGTACGTTCTTCTTCTCTGGATATTTGTGTATGAGCAACAAGCCTGTGTAACTGTTCCCGTAAGTTTTTCAGTTGGAGTTCAGCGATATGATTTTTTTGGTGTGCAAGAGCATTTTGAATTGCAGTTGAAGCTGATTGCGATATGGCAATAAGTTTTTCGCGGTCTGATTCGCTGAATCCATTTCCGTTTCGCTTATTTGTTACGGACAGAAAACCAATAACTTCATCCTGCGAATTTTCGATTGCTACATAAGCCACCGATTTTATATTAAACCTCTCCCAAATCTCTTCGGGTATTCCTGAATTATTATCTGTATTATTTATAATAACTGAGGACTTATCGTCTGTCAGTTTTCCAGGGATACCTGTTCCGGGAGACCAGCAGTATTCAAAATCAACAATTTTGGAATTTAGTAAGTATTTATTGCATATCATGCCATTAGTTGTTCTAAGTCCGGCATATCCCCCCTCTGAACCAGTAAGTTTTATGGCTTCTTCGACCATAGCATCCATCAGATAATCGATATTTAGCGTTGAGTTCAAACGTTTGCTGATTGAAAGCATACTCTGTATAACATTTTCAGCTTCTTTGCTTAAAAAAGAAACATCGCACGTTATGTTTCTGCCTGAGAAATAGAATAAATCTTCATTGGCTGAATAAACAAGACAGCAGTCAAACCGTCTGTATAAGTTATCATGGTTTTTAAATCGGAGTTCTATGCCGGAAGGGGTATCGTTCATATTTTCAAGAGACTTACTAAGAATGTCCTGGTCATCTGTGTGTATAAGTCTGACGATACTCATTCCCGTGATTCTCTTCGCACTAAGTCCAAGTTCACCAAGCCATCTGTGTCCTGCCCATGTGATTGTAGAATCCCTCTTTATTAATGCGGTGAGGTCATTGGAAATCTTGTCCATGCAGGTTATGCTGGAAGATATCGCATGGTATTCATTTTGAATGGGATTGCTCATAGGTTGGTTCCCCCAAAATAATTTAGTAAACTAAGTGCAGTTATTTTTTTTATATTGTAAATGCTTCATATATTTACAATCGGGAATCTCGCAAAATGATTTTTTTCCCCTTTCGTTAGGATATATAATTTAAACTTAAGAAGCAAATATTTTTTATCAGGCAGGACGATATTTACATAACCCGGTACAATAGTTTCATCGGCGGGCTGAAAAAATCTTTACCGGTATTTGTGAACTTTAGAACGGGGATTTCCATTTACTTAGGCGTGTATCAATTCATTTGCTGTAACTATAGCAGGCGTTGCCGGCTGGTCAGATTAACAGAAATTTAAAGATTTAGAAGTTACTTTTAATCAATAAAGAGGAAGGAGAAACAGATGCGAAAAATCTTAACAGTTATCTTTGTATTAGCTTTATCAACAGGGAGCTTTCCCCAGTATTACAAGTGGGAATGGCAGAATCCGGAATTGAACGGCAATGATATTAATGATGTAATACTGCCTGGCGCGGGCAATGTGCTTGCTTTTGGCAACGCGGGGGTGTCTCAGGTAAGCGTGAACGGCGGACTTACATGGAGCATTGCTTATATTGACAGTTTCAAACGTGATATTATGGGCGCATATTCAATTGACAACAGCAGTATTGTTATCTGCGGTCGCGCCGGTCTTTTGATGAAAACTACCAACGGTGGCGGGAGCTGGGAATACCTGAACTCAGGTACGCCGGAAGATTTGTACGATGTGGAATTTGTTGATGCGGATACCGGTTATGCGGTCGGCTCAAAAGGAACTATATTAAAGACAAAGGATGGTGGCAACAGTTGGGCTTCATCGACTTATGGAGCTTCAAACATTTATAAAGTTCGGGCGGTCAATGCCACTAATATCTTTATCGGAGTTTCGAGTACTACGGAGAGAATATTAAAATCTATAGATTATGGCTCTTCATGGGTCAATATTACTCCGGGTAATATTACGCCTGTTACAACCTCAACATCATCCGTTTATGCTATCTGTTTTTTAGATGCAAAAATTGGTTTCTTCGGCACAGCCAATGGAAATATTTTCAAGACTACAGACAGCGGAACTGTATGGACAAAGAAAACAAACTTTGTTGTAGGTGCGGTCAGGGATATTGAATTTATCAGCACTGCTGAAGGTTATGCCGTTGATGACCAGGGAAATATCCTTATTACAACAGATGCAGGAGAGACCTGGACAGAACGAAAAGTACCTCTTCAGAAATTCTATGCTGTTTCCTGTGATTCATCGGCTGTCTATTGCGCCGGCGTTGCGGCTGGAATTTATAAGAGTACAGATAAAGGTGTCAGTTGGTCACCGTTAATGAATTATACAACGTAGCAACCGTTGCGGCAGGTATTCTTTACCGATGCCAATACAGGTTACGCATGTGGCGGTTCTGCAACTACGGCAGATAGTCTTGGCGAGTTTCTTAAAACTACCGATGGCGGTTCTACCTGGAAGGTTTTTTACAATGGTTTTAAGGTAGCTGTGTTTGGGTTCTGTATGCCGGAACCGGATATTTTGTATGTTGTCGGGAAAGCTAACTCTATATTTAAATCTATTGATAGCGGTAAGACTTTCGTTAAGCAGGTCAGTCCTATAACTACGGCTAATTATATGTTTAATTCAGTAGCTTTTGTAAATAAGGATGTTGGTTATGCCGCGGGAATTTCCGGCAGAATGATAAAGACAATTGATGGTGGCGCCACATGGGAAGAAATTACGACTAATTTTAATTCTTTAACCATAAATAAGATTGCTTTGCCCGATGATTTCAGTACTGTTATTATTTGCGGGCTGAAAGCTCAGTTATCTAAATCTACTGATGGCGGTGCCACGTGGACTTCGCTTACTCCGGGTATAACGACTATGATAAATACAGTCAGGTTCAAGGATACAAACATTGGATATCTTGGTGGCAACAGTCTTGGAATGGCGAAAACTACTGACGGTGGTGCTACATGGAAACCAATGTCCTTATCTCAGTCGCTGGCTTCAAACACTAATATCCTGAGTGTGGGTTTTACAGATAAATATGTCTTTGCCGGAACAAGTAATGGCGAAATCCTTTCATCCGCTCTTACCGATACGATATGGAAAGTTGCCGGCAGGCTGACTACAACCGCAATTTATGAGATTGGAACATTCGGCAGTACAGTTTGGGCTGTAGGTGCCGGCGGAGTAATTATCAAAGGAACTGAGCAGGAAGATACGTTTGCAGGAAACAATAATACTAACCCTGCGGGGAGTTTTGAGCTTGCACAGAATTATCCTAATCCGTTTAATCCTTCTACTACTATCAGATATTCAATACCTTCAGACGGAAAGGTCAGTCTAAAGGTATATAATCTGTTAGGCCGTGAGGTGGTTACTCTGGTTAATCAGAATAAGGTGCGGGGTAGCTACAGCGTTCAGTTTAATGCTGTTAATATGTCAAGCGGGATTTACTTTTATCAGTTGCAGGTAAACGGAAGTATTATAAATAAGAAGATGACATTTATGAAATAGGTTTCTCATACAGCACATTCTTTTTTCATAATCATAACCTTAATAATGCTCTTACGTGTTTTAAATCGATTCTGAGTAAGATTAAGAGAATTATTGAGTGTCTGCGATATATCCAAAGTTTTGGAACGGATGCGCGGGGTGGTGTATTCTTAATGGTTATATCTGAAAACTTTGTTGCAGGACAATAGAAGTCATAAGAATCATAATTCTATTTTAATATTTACATTCACATGCACCCCCGTGTATCTCCTTACTTGACTTACAAAAAACATATTGATAAGTTTGTACCAGACTATGAAGATCAATAAAAAAATATTATTAACGCTTGTTTTCCTTTTTACTCTGTCCAGTACGGGGTTGCCTTTTATGCTCCATTATTGTACAATGGGTAAAGAGATAAAGCTTGAGTCCTGCGCTATGTGTAAAACTCATGCAAAGGAGAAGACTGCCCAAAAACAGTCCGATAATAATGGCGCGGAGATTTCTAAGATTAAGCAGAACTGTTGTAGTTCAAAGATAATGGCTTCGCCTATAACTGAAGAATATCTCTCTTCGAAAGCAGAGAAGACCGAATTAAAGACATCCGGCTTACTTATTCATATTGGTCCTGATTATCTAAAAAATCATACAACCTCCCATAAAACCAGTCAACAGACGATAAACTCTCCGCCAGGGTTGTTCGTTGCCATTCCGATATTTATTACCGACTCAGTATTCCTTATTTAAGAATCCTTTTCCCCGGATGAAAATCCTGTACGGGAGCTATTTACCTGTTTTGTGAAGTGATTTATACTAACAAATGTTATAAATTTAACTTCCTGTCCCGGTTAACCGGGATGGGTGTGTGAGCGCATTGCCGCATGGGATACAATATTATATCATGTGTAGCAATGTCCTTATGCAAAATTTAATAAGGAGAAAATAAAGTGATAGAAAAAATAATAGACTGGAGTGCTTCGAACAGGCTTATAGTCATATTGATTTATACCATCGTTATTGGTGCTGGTATTTACTGTGTGGCAAATCTGCCGGTTGATGCTATACCCGACCTGTCGGAAAATCAGGTCATAATATTTACTGAGTGGATGGGCAGAAGTCCTGAAGTAGTGGAAAACCAGGTAACGTTCCCGATTGTTTCAGGACTTCAGGGAATGCCACAGGTTAAGGCTGTAAGGGCAGGCTCAATGTTCGGAATGAGTTTCGTTTTCGTAATATTTAATGATAATACTGATATATATTTTGCACGTACACGCATACTTGAAAGGCTGAATACCATACAGTCGCAACTCCCATCGGGGGTTGTTCCGGCTCTTGGACCGGATGGAACGGGCGTTGGGCATGTTTACTGGTACACAGTTGAAGGCAAAGGTTATGACGCCGGCGCGTTGCGATCAATTCAGGACTGGTATGTTCGCTACAAGCTTTCATCGGTTGAAGGGGTGGCTGAGGTTGCAGGCATTGGCGGCTTCGTAAAGCAGTATCAGGTGGATATTGACCCGATGAAGCTGAGGGCTTACGATCTTACTGTAAGTGATATTGTTAATGCCATTCAGAAAAGCAACAATGAAGTCGGAGGCAAAATAATTGAGAGCAACGATGCTGAATATTTTGTACGTGGTCAGGGATATATCAAATCGACTGAAGATATTGAGAATACGGTTATAAAGAATAAGGCAGGAGGCATTCCAATTCTTCTAAACAATGTGGCAAGGGTACAGTTAGGTGGCGATATAAGGCGTGGCTTGCTCGATAAGGATGGAAACGGTCAGGCTGTCGGGGGCATTGTGGTTATGCGTAACGGAGAGAATGCTCAGCGCGTTATTGACAGGATAAAGGAAAAGATTGAGGAGATTAAACCGGGACTGCCGCCGGGCGTTGCGATTGTTCCTTCTTATGACAGAAGCACGCTGATTCGCGAAGCCGTAGGCACGCTTAACCGCGCCTTAATTGAAGCCTCTGTAACCGTTGCCATTATGGTTGCACTTTTTCTGTTTCACTTCAGAAGTATCGTAAGAATACTTATCGAGATACCAATCTCTGTGCTTATTGCTTTTATTCTGATGTATATCTTTAACATTACATCAAATATTATGAGTCTGGGGGGGATTATTCTTGCCATAGGAGTCATTGTCGATTCATCGATTGTGCTTGTGGAGAATGCGTACCGTAATCTGGCAAAAGCAATTGAAGAGAAGGGAGAACTGACTAAAAAGGAGTACCGCGATATATCGGTTATGTCGGCAAAGCAGGTAGGGCGTGCTATTTTCTTTTCGGAGTTGATAATACTTGTATCGTTCCTGCCTGTCTTTATGCTTACCGGACAGGAGGGGAAGTTGTTCAAGCCGCTGGCTTTTACGAAAACATTTGTAATGGCTGGCTCGGCAATAGTTGTTATTACGTTAATACCTATGCTCATGACAATGCTTATGCGCGGCAAATTCCGCCCGGAGAATAAGAACCCGGCTACAAGGTTTTTCATCCGTCTTTATGAACCGGTCATACAATGGGCATTAAAGCATCGCGCCATTGCAATCGGACTGAATGTAATTGCATTACTAATAGCGGTTCCGATGGCGTTAAATACAGGTAGCGAGTTTATGCCGCCTCTGGATGAAGGCTCGATTCTTTACATGCCGGTTACATTGCCTAACGTATCGATTACCGAAATTAACAGGATACTCCGGCTTCAGGATCAGATTATTAAAACAGTTCCTGAAGTGCAACATGTATTGGGGAAAGCAGGACGTGCTGAAACTGCAACCGATAATGCTCCACTTAGCATGATTGAAACTATCATACTCCTAAAGCCGAAGGCAGAATGGAGAGCGGGCGTTACAAAGAAGGATATTGTTAATGAACTGGACCAGAAACTTCAGATTCCCGGCGTGCGCAACGGCTGGACTCAGCCAATCATTAACCGCATCAATATGCTCGCTACAGGCGTAAGGACGGATATTGGCTTTAAGATATTTGGCCCTGACCTCGATACGCTTGAACATTATGCTGTAAAGGCAGAAGGGATTTTGAAAAATGTCAACGGAGCGGCAGATGTCGTGGCGGACCGTGTGCAGAACGGCTATTACATGGATATTCAGATTAAGCGGGAAGCCGCCACACGCTATGGCGTAAATACACGAGAACTTCAGGATATAATTGAAACAGCTATAGGCGGGCAGAACCTCGGCATTGTGTTCGAAGGAAGAATGAGATTCCCAATTCGTATGAGATACGCCAGGGATTTCAGGGATAACATTGATGAGTTAAAACAATTAATAGTTCCCGTAACAGTTAATTCATCAATGGGAGCCACTGCGTCGCGGATAACCAACGCCACAACAGGTGCAGGCAGGGGGAATGCCACCGGAGCAATGTCATCTATGGGTGGCGGCGCGAATGTTCAGACGCAGACCGCCAGCTTAAGTGGTGCTGATAATTCGCTTGTTACAGGGTCGGGCAGGACGGTTGCTTATATCCCGATGACGGAGCTTGCGGACATAAACGTACTTACCGGACCGCCGATGATATCGAGCGAAAACGGAATGTTGCGGTCAATTGTATTTATGAACGCGCGTAACCGCGATATGGGAAGCGTTATGAAAGATGCCAAGAAAGAAATTACCGGCAGGTTAAATCTGCCCGCAGGGTATTCATATAGCTGGAGCGGGCAGTATGAAAGCAAGATGAGAGCGCAGAAAACAATTACTATGATTATGCCGGCGGTGTTCCTGTTGATATTTATACTCTTGTATTTTACGCTGAAGGATTATAAGGAGGCCGGAGTCGTAATGCTTTCGGTACCTTTTGCTCTCATTGGCGGAATGTATATGGTTTATGCCCTCGGATATAATTTCTCGGTTGCTGTATGGGTAGGCTTCATTGCGCTCTACGGAATTGCAGTTGAGACGGGAGTCGTTATGGTAATTTATCTGCATGAAGCTCTCGACAGACGACTAAAGGCTTTCCATGAAGGCAGACGCGGCGTGATTACCGTTCATGATATTTATGAAGCGACCATCGAGGGTTCGGTATTAAGACTCAGACCGAAGCTGATGACGGTGGCTACGGCTATGATTGGACTTGTTCCTATAATGTGGTCAGCCGGCACAGGTGCCGATGTAATGAAGCCACTTACGGCTCCGATGATTGGCGGACTGTTGACTTCGGCTATTCATGTGCTTGTGGTAACGCCAATATTATTTGTTATAATGAAAGAGCGCGCACTGAAGAAAGGAACGCTTGAAATGTCTAAAATGGCCGGTTGGATGAAGGAGGGGAGTAATAATGAATAATGTAACAGCAAACCGGAGTATGGTCAGAATTAAAATAAGTGCGGCCGTATTTGTATTTCTTCTAACTCCGCTTATCTTAAACGCCCAGTCGCCGGATTCGCTTGTCGGTGAGGCTTTGCTGAATAATCCAAAACTGAAATCGCTTGAATATAAAACTAAATCGGCTGAGTTTCGTGCTGATGGAGCTGCATCGCTTCCTGCTCCAACAATTGGAATAGAATTCGGTGAGGTGCCTGTTGGGAAGTACAATCTTTTTAATGATGCTTTCTCTAATAAGCTTTCGTTTTCGCAAATGTTTATGCCTGGCGGAAAGCTTTCAGCTATGAGCGAGGTTGAAAATAAAAATGCGCTTGTCGTTAATGATAACTATTATATCTATAAGGCATATCTGATCGGGCAGGTTAAAATGTCTTACTATTCAGTCTGGATAATTGAGCGCAAAATAGAAATACAGAAGAAGACGATTGAGCTTTATAATGAACTGATTAACTCACAGCAGTCTCTTTATTCTGTAAATAAAATCAGTCAGGCTGATGTGCTGACGCTTAAGAGTGAAACTGCATCGGGCAATACTCAGGTGCTTGTTCTTTTAAGGCAGAAAGAGGCTGAAGTATATCGGCTTAACAAATTGCTCGGGCGTGAGCTTCTGCGACAGGATATTGTAACAGACAGTTCATTAAAGAATGAAGAAATACCTGCCGTTGCCCAAAAGGAACTGGAGGATAAACTTATAAGCGTTAATCCTTCGCTTAAGCAGATGACGAGTATGATAGAAATGAACAAGGCTATGATTACGGCAAATCAGAAAGACCGCATCCCCGATCTGATGGTGCAGGCAATGTTTATGAGGCAGCCACAGGGCATGTTTCTTACAACAAAAACTGATCTGGCAATGCTTGGGATGGAAGAGGCAAAGACGGAGTATATGTATTCGCTGATGGTTTCGGTTACGCTACCGTTCGCTCCCTGGTCTGCGGGTAAATACAAAGCAAAGGAAGAGGAGCTTGCCGCAGGGATACGGGCAGTCGAATATGAGAAAATTGATATGCAACGCGAAATGATAAGCCGGCTTAACGTTGCCTTTACAAAGCTTAGAACGGCGGAAGATATGATTAAGCTTTATTCAACTGATGTTATTCCGCTTTATGAACAGGCTACAAGCGCACAGTTGTCAGCTTATCAGAACAGCCGGGTGAACGCTGGCGTTGTGATTGATTCTTATCGGATGCTTCTGATGCAGCAAATGAATTACTACATGGCGCAGGCGGATTATCAGATGGCCGTTGCCGAAATAGAAATGATGGTTGGTAAAGAATTGAAAAATGGAGAACAAAAATGAAAAATATAAGATTAATTATCGTAACTCTGACCTTGTCCGCCACAGTCTTATTCTTTAACGAGGGCTGTTCGACAAAGAAAGAGAGAGTGCAGACGGTGGCAGACACCCCTAAACATAAGGATATATATCATTGTCCGATGCACCCGCAGGTTACTTCGGATAAACCCGGCGTCTGCCCGATATGCAGTATGGAACTTGTGAAAACTGCCGATGATCAACAGACCGCGCCGGCTCCTGATATGAATGCAATGCTTTCGCTCAGCCGGCGCGGAGAGATGCTTGCGAATGTCGGTACAGTTAAAGCAAAGAAAGAAAATATAATAAAGCGGATAAATGCTTTCGGCTATCTTGATTTTGCCGAGCAGGGACGCAGGCAGATAACGGCACGCTTTAACGGACGTATTGAAAAGCTTTATGTTAACGCCGCAGGAATGAATATACAAAAGGGACAGGCGCTCTTCGACATATACAGCCCCGACCTTGTACAGGCTCAGAATGAATTTCTGATTGCACTAAAAAGCGATGCACGCAAAGCTCAGATGCCTGAATCTGAAAATCTGATGCTCTCATCTTCAAGGAAAAAGCTTGAGTTGCTTGGAATAACAGAAAAACAAATCAGCGAGCTTGAGGCATCGAGGGAGGTAAAGCTTGCGATTACATATCATTCTCCTTATTCCGGCACCGTCATCGAAAAGAAAGTACAGGAAGGCATGTATGTAACCGAAGGCTCTTCGATGTTTGATATTGCCGATATGTCGATATTATGGAATATATCGGAAATAAATTCTGCGGATATAAATCTGGTGAAAATGGGGGATGATATTAAGATGAAAACACAGGCATTCGCGGGAGAGGAATTTTCAGGACGTGTTACTTTAATTTATCCGGTGGTTGATGCAGAAACGCGGACTATAAAGGTGCGTTCCGGGATACACAACACGCAGGGTAAGCTTAAACCTCAGATGTACACAGAGACTATATTTGAAAGAAACTATGGCGCAGGTATTACTGTTCCGGAAAGAGCAATTCTTTTTACGGGCAAAAGAAACATTGTATGGGTTAAGACCGGCGATGGAATGTATGATCCTCGCGATGTAACTATTGGAATAAAAACTAACGGTAATTACCAGATACTTTCCGGACTGAAAGAAGGCGAGGAAGTTGCTTCATCGGGCGGTTACCTTATTGATTCTGAAAGTCAGCTTAAAGATGGCGCTGCAAAATAGAGCGGGACTTTAGAAAAAAAAACGTTCAATTAACTATATTCATTAATAATCTTCAGGAGTAGAAATGTTACTTACAAAATCACCGGCGTATATTCTTAAAAACCTGTTTGCAGTTTTAACCTTTCTGTTAGTATTGGTTTCAGTTTCAGTGGCGCAGGAAAAGTCTGCAATGAAACATGACAAAGCTAAGATGGAAAAAGAATGCAAAGATATGGAAATGAGAGAATGCCATAATGACTCGGCTAAAATGGAATCAAAAAAATGTTGCAAGGGTATGACCAGGAAGGAATGCAAAGAGCATTGTAAAAAAGGCGCTAAAATGGGAGCAAAAGAATGTCCTGTTAAAGAGGGACAAAAGGTTGGAGAGAATGCCGAAGGCGCGAAAGCCTGGAACGCCGTCTGTCCTGTATTAGGAAATAAGGTAGATGCTGATGTTGAGACGGTTGAGTATAAAGGAAAAGCTTATGGCTTCTGTTGTCAGGGTTGCGACCGGAAGTTCAAGGCTAATCCTGAAAAGTATATCAGGAAACTAAGCAATGATGGAAAGATGATTCTGAATTAGTTCTCTTCGCAATATTGATTTGTGAGGAATTGAGAAACCGGAATTCATAAGAGCATTCTTACTGGATTCCGGGGTTACTCTTTCGCTTCGCTGATATAAATCCTGATCGTACTTATTTCAAAAAGCGGGTAAGATTAAAGAAATTATCGGACACGCTGAAATACTGCCGACTATTTTTTTCTCCTCCTTCATACTCTTAATCATAATCTTACTCATTTCAGAGAATGCGGAAAATTGTTTTTCCATTCAATCACGAACTCCGCTATTTGAAAATCCTTTAACCCGACAGCATTGAATTTTAACCTGTGGCAAATGGTAAAATATACCGGGATATATGAGAAAACAGATAAGAGAATTAAAAACAAAAAAAAGTAGAAATAAATCATTTTATACCCTTAATCCGGGAACTTTGACTCCCGCGGGGTGTCCGAAGTTTTCCGGTTGACTGATTTAACAATTTTTAGCTGTACGCCGGTGTCTTCTTTTTGTAGATTTATGAAAAATATGATTTAACATATTTTGCCTGCAACCGGATAA
>JBAXDX010000064.1:0-16626 GCA_037140715.1 Ignavibacteria bacterium | reverse complement strand
ACCTTATTTAGCGAATCATCATAAAAAACGGCAATGCCTTCTTTAATTTCATTAATTGCTTCTGTCAGATGAAACTTAATACCGGCAAAATCAGTATTACCTTTAGCACGTGCCAAAGCTTCCGCAAGAATTTCCTTACCGATAAAAGGGAAGAGTTTCTTAAGTTTCCCCTGAAAATCCTGTTCATCGTTTATTAAATCAGGTTCTGGTTTATGAAAATATGGAGAATATAGTTTCTCATTAATAACTGAAACAATTTTTTCTTTTAGATCCGGTTTTATCTTCTTAAAAGGTTCAAAACAGCCGGTTTCATCAGTTAAGATTATATTTGTATCCTTTCCGCGGATCATAAAATACAGCTTCATCCGCGTAAAATTAAATCTTATGATACGGTCATCCGTAGCTATTTCGATATTTATAAGGCTGTCAGGCAGATGATCAAAAAAAAACTCTGCTGTATTTTTCTTTGCACGGCAATATTCTTTTCTGAGATTAATGTATGGCAGGTTCTGGTCTGTTGAAACCGCAAGTATTCGTTTATCATTGCCATTGGAAGTAAAATTAAGTATCAGCCGGTCCTTTTCCTGAGAAAAAGCCTCTGTAAGCCACATACCTGTAAATATCGGATTAAGTTCAGTTATCATCCGGTTCAGATAAAAATAATTTTTATACATAAATTTTTAAGTTTCAGTAGTTTGTTAATCTTCTGGCTGGCAATGCAGTCAATGACGGGATAATTCCCGTGATTAAAAAATGATTTAATACATTTACATGTCAATTGACATAGTCTAATTTAAGCAAAATCGCAGATAAAACCATTTGTTAAGGTTTTTGATTTAACAGTCCTTATAATATTGTTCAAAGGTGTGTAAAAATTTTCTGAAGCCTGGCAAAAGCGGGCAGTAAAAAACATCTTAATCTGAAATAATATGGTACGGAGGCAATAATTTACCGGTGCTGAAAATAAGGTTATAATACTAAGATAACGGGGAGGGAAGCCTTTCGGGCAGTAAGTATATAGTAAAAGATGCCGGAGTATGCGGGCATACCCCGGCACGTGAGAACGGGATTAAATATTAAATATCAAAATAACTCTTGTGCCGTTACAGGTTTTTATAGTAAAAACCCCATGGATTTGCTCGCAAAGCATTTTTACAAGCATAAGACCAAATTCTTTTGATTCATTTAGGTCAAATCCGTCAGGGAGTCCTCTGCCGTCATCCTGTATGGTGAGTGTTACAGTATTATTAATCTTTATTAATGTAACTTTTATCAGACCATCATTATTATCAGGGAAAGCGTATTTCAATATATTTGTAAAAATCTCATTAACAATAATTCCAAGAGAGAAGAGCCGTTTTGTATCAAGATAAAAATCATCGAGCTGCTTATCAATTATTATTACCCTGCCATATTTAAATAGAGTAATAATTGCATCAATAAGACTCTCAATATAATTTTTAGCAGAGATATTACCGTACTCATCGGTAAGGAGTAGCTTATCATAGAGAATCCGCATACTGTTAACGCGACCAAGTGCATCGCGCAACCCAGCAATAACTTCGGAATTAGTAGATGAGTCTAACTGGATGGACAGAAGGCCTCCGATAGACTGAATATTATTTTTTATGCGGTGGTGGACTTCTTTAAGAAGTATTCCCTTTTCGGATAACTGGCGTGATATTTCCTTTTCAGCCAGCTTCTTCTCGGTAATGTCTATAAAAGTTACTACTGCTCCCTCGATTACATTATCCATTGTGCGGTAAGGCAGGATACGCATTATGAACCATTCCTCTGTCTTGATACGTACTTCAATCTCTTTTGGAATCAGGCTGTCGAGTACTGACTGAATATCAGCCGAGAGATTGTTATAATCGATCAAATTAGAGAGGATATGGTGCACAGGTCTCCCGGCATCGGAGGAAATAAGATTAATAATTTTAGTAATGGCGGGAGTAAAGCGCGTGATTCGCTGAGCGATATCGACAAAGAGGATGCCGATGCCGGAGCCTGCCAAAAGGTTGGTGATGTCATTATTTGCCCGTGAAAGGTCAGTTACTTTGGTTATAAGCTCTGAGTTGACGATTAAAAGCTCCTCATTGACAGACTGTAGTTCTTCTTTAGAAGTTTCGAGTTCTTCGTTAGTGGACTGCAATTCCTCATTGATGGACTGCATCTCCTCGTTGGAAGATTTAAGCTCCTCGTTTGCAGTTTCGAGTTCCTCGTTTGCAGTCTGGATGTACTCTTCCTTAGTGCGCATCTGTATCATCAGTTCGGATATGCGGGCATCAACGTTTGAAGTATCCGTGCTTGTAACTACAAACGGGGTCATTTGCTGTTCGAGGAGAACAAGAAAAAAGGGTGCATCAGCGGAGCTTTCAGTTACCAGGTGGACGGAGAGATTAACCAGCGAAAAATCTCCGTTAGTTTTAACACGAAGCCCTGGATAATATACACTTGTACCATGCAGGACGACTTTGCGTAATGCTACGGTTAATTCGTACTGTAATCCTTCGCGTGCCATTTTCAGGATATTGCTGACTCCGGAGGAGACACCAGAGGGGACTTCGAGAAACATTCCGGTGCGTCCGTGTAAATAAAGAATATCACCATTAGCATTTACAAGCGCTGCAACCTGCACAATTCGTTGCAAAAGTGTCCGTTCAGTTATCTCGCGTAACGGCAGTTTGCTATCGTCTGTATGTTTTTTGTCTGCGGATGTTGCCAGAGTAAACATTGGGGATAAAAATTTGCCAAGTGATGCACGGCGGACGCTATAGAAATCCGATTTGGAGCGGTATAACTTTGCTTTACGGTCGAGTGTATCAAAAAGATCGGCAAACTCACCTACAGACTCAGATGTGCCGAGGAACAGGAATCCGCCCGGGTTCAGTGAATAATGAAAGAGAGGGATGATCTTCTTCTGGAGGAGGCTGTCCATATATATCAGCAGGTTGCGGCAACTGATAAGGTCAAGCTTAGAAAAGGGCGGGTCTTTAATTACATCCTGTTCGGAAAAGACAAGCATATCGCGGATACTTTTGCGGATATGATATGTCTCGCCGTTAGGCTCAGCTATAAAAAAGCGGGCAATCCGTTCCTGGGAAATATCAGCTATGATACTGGCCGGATAGTAGCCGGCACGGGCTGTGGCAATTGCCTTGCTGTCAATGTCGGTGGCAAATATCTGTATTCTAAAATTCTTTTTTAATAATTCCTGAACTTCAGTCAGCAGTATGGCTATAGAATAAGCTTCCTCGCCGGTTGAGCAACCAGGGATCCAGACACGGATAATGGCGTTGTCGGGTTTGTTTGCAACCAGCTTGGGTATGAGCAGTTTTTCGAAAACATCGAATGCTGTCGGGTCGCGGAAGAAATTAGTAACGCCGATTAACAAGTCGCGAAAGAGTGCTTCCACTTCAGCCGGTGATTGTTGCAGAAGCTTGAGATAATCATCAGTTATTTCAATCTGGTGGATGGCCATGCGCCGTTCGATACGGCGGTTAATAGTCCTGGGTTTATATTGTGAAAAGTCGTGTCCGGTCTGGGTACGCAGAAGAGTAAATATCTTATGAAGTACATTCTCAGATTTTGGGGCAGGAGCAATGGTAATGTTACTGGTCTGTTTGCTGAAAGCATGTGCGACATAAGTAATAAGCTGGGCGGGCATTTCGGCCGGCGACAGTTCATAGTCTATAAGACCGGTTGCGATGGCGTTGCGGGGCATACCGTCATACTCTGTGGAATCGGGTTCCTGTGCCATAGCCATACCTCCCTCGCCTTTAATGGCGCGGACACCGAGAGTTCCATCACTTCCGGTACCTGAAAGGACGATACAGATAGCCCGTTCATGCTGGTCATTTGCCAAAGAGCGGAAAAAGAAATCTATAGGCAGGCGCTGACCTCTGGGAGCGGAGGGTTCCAGTAACTGGAGCGTGCCGTTAAGGAAAGCCATATTGCGGTTAGGCGGGATAATGTACGCACAATTAGGGTACACTTTCATTCCGTTTTCAACTTCAAAGACCTGCATACGTGTATAGCGCCTGATAAGATCAGTGAGGATACTTTTATGGTCGGGGGCAAGATGCTGCACCAGTACAAAGGCCATATCCGGATCAGTATCGGCAGGCATTCCGGAAAAAAATGATTCAAAGGCTGCCAGCCCGCCAGCCGATGCGCCGATGCCTACAATAGGGAACCGGTCGTTAATGATAACATCCGTTATTTCTGTTATTTCCTGCACTTCATCTGTTATTATGGCGGTATCCTGCATCCCGACCGGTTCGGTATTTACAGATGCGTCTGTGATTTCTTCTTCTCTTTTTTCCATGATGTTCTCGCTTCATTATTTTGTGCAAAATCTGTCTGAATTACGATTCTTATGATTAAATGATTTATTTTATGATGATTGTGTTATCATATAAATCATAAGGATCATAGTTTAAATGAATTTTGCGTAACGTGAATTAATTAATTTATCCGGGTAAGTAAGTTCATTTAATTTTCAGGGTTATTATCAGAATAAAGGCGTGGAAAAAGAAGGTGACTGCCTTTTTCTGATGCCGCCGGAATATTAGTGTGTGGCATACTGAATAATAAATAGTGGAGGTGGCGGGAGTCGAACCCGCGTCCGAAGATAGAACTCTAAGAACATCTACACGCATAGCCTGCATATTACTTATACTTTAAGCATCCCGGTCAGGCAGGGTTGAACTTAAAGTTGCCCGGTAAAGTTTCGCCAGAGATACCCGGACGCTCATCTGACTATCATACCTGAACGGCGTTCATTTAAATTCCGATATGTGAAAACTTAATGAACGGCTACCATTTTAAATTAATAAAATTAAGCAGCTAAGGCGTAATTATATTCGCCAGTTATTGTTTGTTTGCCAATGTTTAACGTGCAATCGGCGATCACGGCGCGCAGTCCAAAGTTTTACTAACCCCGTCGAAGCCAAATTCACCCCCGTGTTATTTTCCCTTAATAATAATCATTTTTGATTATTATTAAGATTTAAGGAACGGGAATAACCTGCATCATGTCTTTTCCCACAGTATATCAGGAAGATTGTTGACATGATTTTCATAACGAGCCAGAACAAAACACAAATCTGAGAGACGGTTCAAATATACACAAATATTTTGATTTATTATAACAATTTTATTAAGTGTTACTACTTTTCTTTCAGCTCTGCGACAGATAGTTCTGGCATAAAAAAGCATTGCTGCTCCTTTAGAGCCGCCAGGCAGGATGAAATTCTTTAATTCCTCCAGTTTTGAATCATACCAGTCAATTTCTTCCTCAATATATTCAATATATTCACCGGGTGTGCGCTGAATATACTGTTCGGTCTTTCCATTTGGAGGAGTAGCGAGGTCGGTACCAAGAGTAAACAACTGGTTCTGAATTTTTAATATTACCTGTCTGATGCCGGTATCTTTAATATCTGTAAGCGCCAGTCCGAGCAGGGAATTCAGCTCATCAACAGTACCGAATGCTTCAATCCTGATATCGCTCTTTGATATGCGGTCTCCGCCGAACAATCCTGTTTCGCCATTATCACCGGTTCTGGTATAAATCCTCATTTCTTTACCGGGATGCAGCATACAGTTACGGGAAATTCCTGTCCGTGGCTGTCTTTTGCTGTAAGCTTAGTGCCTTCGTCAGCGAATTCCTTTTTGATAAAAGCCAGGGCAATAGATTTACCGGCATCAATTGCTTTTGCTATTGATGTAACGATACCGGCTTCGCGGTTATCTTCGGCAAAGAGAGAATACCAGAGGGAATGGCTGACTTCATCATCAAATACTAAGACCGCAAGGATTTCCTTTGCCTTGCCGAAAGAATCAAACCGTGAGACAGCTTTCTGACCAATGTAACTGCCTTTGGAAAAGCTTATATCATCAGTAAGGTTTACTTCATGAGGATTATAATTGTCGTTCAGCTCTGCAGGGGCTTCAGGGATTCCGTGTTTAATACGGAAAGCCTGGTACGCATCGCTGCCAGCCATTACAAGGTCGAAAACACTTTTATGATTTTGCATGAAGTTCAGCAACGCCTGCGTATCCTCATGCACACAGATAATAATATATTTAGTAATACCGAATTCATTCTTTTTAATAAGATATGCTTCAGTACGGTCGAAATACACCTTAAAGGCGAAACCGGATTCATCAGCGTCCATCAGGTCACCAAAGAACATTGACAAGAAAGAGCGGGACTGGCTGCCGGTTATCTCAAATTTGGAATATTTGGCGCTATGATCAGATATCTGAATATCCTCTTTAATAATATATTTATTAATCCAGATAAACAACTTAGTTCTATAAGCAGAACTGCCGAGCAGGAAAATAATATTATCAAGATTAGCTACAGTAACCCTGTCAAGTATTCCGCCATTTTCATTAGTAAAAATTGTACTGGCTACCCTGTTTGTCTTAATATCCTTAACCAGGTTTGTGCTGATGCGGTTCAGGAAGTCGAGACAGTCCTTGCCGCGCATTTCAAGCAGGGAAGAATCAGATATATCTCTGATGCCAACGCCATTTTTAAGAGCGTTATATTCTTCCCTGACGGTAGTAAAGCTCAGCACGCGGTTTCCCGAATCATCAAATTTTATATTTTCATAAACAGATTTATAAAAATTTACAGCTTCAGTCATTAAAAAACTCCTTGCTTAAAAGAACCGTGTTTGTTTCGGGTTTCTGGTATTATAATATAGATTTTTCTTAACATCCCAAAGAAAGGCAACGGAGTCTTCGGAAGCAATTCTGTTTGCGGTGCTAAGAAAATTAAATTCAAAATAATCCGGGTACTGGTCGTTATTAATATTTGCCATAGTTCGTTTGTGGGATATGCCCTCATAAGTTTCGAGCAGATGGGGCGGAGCTTTAAGACCATCGCACATAAAAACATTATAATCCCTGTGTCCGACAATTATACCGTCTTCGAAGTTAAGACTGACATACGGAATATTTTTGTTTTTCCAGACTGCATAAGTCATCTGGTTAAAGCCGCCGTGGATTGGTATTTCCTTTTCCCATATCATTTGGAAACTGCTGTCCACGCATTGGAATAAAGTAAGGAAAAAGAAAGCTGTGCCGAGCTTAGTGCTGTCGAGGTTTATAAAACTCGATTCATAGCCGATGATATTCTTAGTTTCAATATTCCTTTCACCTTCTTTTGATTTGACAATAGCGGCGAAGACATAATCGGCATCAAGCTTTTTATAAATAACCGCATATTTAGGGATATTCAGAGTAAATGTCCGGTCAAACTGTACGAGATAAGAACCAGCCGGATAATTGACAAGGATATATTCCTGCAGGGCGATAGTGTCGCAAGCAAACCTGTTAACAGCTACTTCCTTCTGAACGGATATGTTATAGGACTGGACGCTTTGGTCCTTGGATGCAGAATAAGCCGCATCTCCTGACTGGCTGTTCATGTTGCCGTTACTGTTATTGAATGAAAAGTTGGTGAACGAATAAACTATCAGTATAACAATAGTTAACAACAGTAATAAAATAAAGAGAAGACCTAAATACTTTTTCATAATTCCTCTATATTGTCGGTGGAAATTAAGTTGCTACTATTTACCGGAGAACTCCTGAATAAAGTAAGCGGAACTTAGTATTCCGAGCTTAAAATGGTTCAGGTCAAAATGTTCATTAGGAGAATGGAGATTCTCGCTGTCAAGCCCAAGTCCCATAAGCACGGCCGGAGCTTTTAGTTTCTTAACAAAATCAACGATAATTGGAATAGAACCGCCCTCGCGCATAAAGACAGTTTTTTTGCCAAAAGCCTTTTGCATTGCGTTAGCAGCCACGATAGTAGCCTTATGATCGAGTGGCATTATTACCGGATGTCCGCCGTGCAGTTCTTTAACGGTAACCTTAACGCTTTTGGGAGCAATCGACTGAAAATATTTAGTAAATAATTTCGCAGTCTTCTTAGGTGCCTGATTAGGCACGAGTCTCATGCTTATCTTAGCGCTGGCTTTGGAAGGAATAATAGTTTTTGCTCCCGCGCCTTTAAAGCCACCGGAGATGCTGTTACAGTCAAGAGTGGGTCTTGTCCATATTCTCTCAAGTGCAGTAAATCCTTTCTCGCCTCCAAGTTCGGCTACTCCGAGGTTTTTAGCATAAAGTTTTTCGGAGAACTTCAGCTTTTTAAAGCTGTTTATTTCTTTATCAGTTAAAGGTAAAACATCCTTATAAAAATCCGGGATAGCGACCATTCCATTATTATCATGCAGTTTGGATATCATCTGAGCCAGGATATTTATCGGGTTAGCCACAGCGCCCCCGAAACTGCCTGAATGCAGGTCGCGGTTAGGACCGGTAACTTCAACTTCCATATAGCAGAGACCGCGCAGTCCGTAAGTAATAGTCGGAATTCCTTTATCAAACAGGGAAGTATCGGAGAGCAGTACAGCATCGCATTTCAGCATGTTTCTATTCAGGTTTAAGAATTTGGTGAGGTTTTCGCTGCCGATTTCTTCTTCACCCTCGATAATAAATTTTATATTTAACGGCGGACAGCCATTGCTTTTAAAGAATGCCTCAACGCTTTTTATATGGACAAACAATTGTCCTTTATCATCGGTAGCTCCGCGTGCCCAGATTTTATCGTCATAGATAACCGGTTCAAATGGATGATTATCCCATAGTTCTACGGGATCAACCGGCTGAACATCGTAATGCCCGTAAATTAGTATAGTCGGTTTGCCAGGAGCACCGAGCCACTCGCCGTAAACAATCGGATGTCCTTCTGTCTGGAAAACCTCGACTTTACTCATATTCGCAGCTCTTAGTTTTTCGGCTATAAACTTCGCGCACTGGCTCATATATACATTATTTTCAGGTAAGGTGCTAATACTTGGAATTCTTAGGAAATCCTGAAGTTCAGATAAATAACGATCATAATTCTCTGTAATGTAGCCGATTACTTTTTCCACATATATCCCAAATGTCTAATTATTAAATATATAAAATTAATATTTTCTTAATCATACCCAGTTAAATAGAGACGGGTAAGATTATGATTAAGAAAAAACATGCTGTGTTTTTGAACAGATACCGGAAAAGTCTGAATACAGTGGGTTATCTCAGATTCAGATATTGTACAACAATCCGGATGCTTCAGAATTTCATTTACAAATCTAATGATTTGACAGTTGAATTGAAACTGCCCATAAAAATATAATTAATAAGGCAGGTTGTTAAACTTAGGAGGCTTTACTATATTTATTTCTGTTTTTTTAGAACTAATGTATTGAATGACAAAATTACCGGTTATAGATTATACCTGAATCCGGTTGTCCGGATGAAACCGGTATTTCATGACGGAATCAGTCAATATCACAATCCGGAGGGAACCGGTATCTGCATTTTATGATTTTATATAAATATATACTTAGAAATCACATCGGGCCGTTTCTATTCTCACTGCTGACTTTAATATTTATCTTTTTGTTTAATTTCCTGACCAAGTTTGCCGACCGCCTGGTGGGCAAGGGTCTGGGTTTCTGGATTATAACAAAACTGATTGTATATAATTTAGCATGGATGGTTGTACTCGTAGTGCCAATGTCAATACTTGTGGCAACGCTTATGGCTTACGGCAATATGTCAAACAATAATGAAATTGCCATAATGAAAGCAAGTGGCGTGAGTGTTTACCGTATGATAATGCCTGCGTTTATTGTAAGCATAATAATCGGCTGTCTGCTTGTTCTGTTTAATAATGATGTTTATCCCGATGCCAACCATGCCGCGCGCCTGATGATTCAGGATATTTCCAACAAAAAACCTACGCTTTCGCTTGTACCCGGATTGTTTTCGCAGGAAATCCCCAATTATGCAATATTAGTCAGGAGTATTGATGAAGATTCCAGCCGGCTACACGGGATTACTATTTATGACTATAAGGAACCGGCTAAGATTAACGTAGTAACGGCTAAAACTGGCAAAATATATTTTTCGGGTGACCAGAGAAAACTTATCATGGACCTGGCTGACGGTGAAATTCATGAATCTAATCCAAACGACAGAACTCTTTATAGAAAGCTTCTCTTTGGCAGGCATAAGATAATAATGGATGCCGAACAGTTTTCCTTTCAGCAGTCGGCTCCGGGCGGTGCACGCGGCGACAGGGAAATAAGTGCGCAGACTATAAAGGTCTTTGTTGACAGTCTTATGAAAATCAGAGGTTCATTAATCATGGACCTGAACAGGGATATTAAAAGCTGTTTCCTTAATGACAGTGCTTACACAGCGATAAAATTCCCTGAAGCCCGGAATGAGGAAATAATCCGTTACAGAATTCAGGACAGGGTTAACTCCGCAAAGAATATCATTACTTCTGACCTTGGCAGTCTTGCTTTCAATAAGGACAGAATAGACAGCTATATGGTGGAGTATTATAAAAAATATTCGATACCGGCTGCCTGTGTTGTATTTATTCTTATTGGTGCGCCGCTTGGCATAATGACAAGAAAAGGGGGAATGGGTGTGGCTGCCGGGATCAGCGTGGTATTTTTCCTTGTTTACTGGGCGTTTCTAATTGGTGGTGAGAAGCTTGCCGACCGCAATTTAATGTCGCCTTTCTGGGGAATGTGGAGTGCAAATTTCGTTCTGGGATTTCTTGGCATTGTTCTTACCGTCCGCTCTGCAAAGGAGATGGTAAATATAAACTTTAGTTTTGTTACAGGATTACTGCCTAAAAGCTGGCGCGTTAAAAATGAAGAAGAGGAAAGTGTTGAAACTGATAGATAGGTATTTCATAAAACAGTTTGTACAGACTCTCTTATTTGCGCTGGCCGCCTTCCTGGTTGTTTTTGTTATTATTGATATGATGGAAAATCTTGATGACTTCATCGATCAAAATGTAACTGTGCGAATGATACTGGAGTATTATCTCTACTTTATTCCTGAAATTGTCAGGCTGATGCTTCCTGTGGCAACGCTGCTTGCCTGTCTTTTTACTGTGGGAAGGATGGCAAACCAGAATGAACTTACAGCAATAAAGTCGAGTGGAGTAAGTCTTTACCGTATTATGGCACCTTATGTTGTTGCAGGTTTTATTATTAGTCTGCTCTCTCTGCTTTTTGCCGGTTATGTTGTTCCGCTGGCTAATAAAAACAAGGTTACCATTGAGCAGAAGTATATGAAAAAGGATATAGCGGTTACAGGTACTAACATTTTTTTTCAGGACAGCCGGACAAGGATTATAGAAATATATTATTACGACCAGCGGAATATGCAGGCAAATCAGATTAGCATTCAGGATTTCAATAAGGATGATTTGACTAAGATGACGGCAAGGACTGATGCAGTAAGGATGCAGTATGATACACTAAAGCATGTCTGGAATATTTATGATGGCGTTAAAAGAAGTTTTTCAGGGGATTATGAAAAGCTTGAGATGTTTACCAGCCTTATTGTAAATAATCTCCACTTTATGCCAATAGATATTATAGCCAAACAGCAAAAGCCGGAAGAAATGACGCTGACAGAACTTGATAAATTTTATAAAAATCAGGAGCGTACCGGCAACGACCCGACGCGTACTCTGATAGAATATCATTCCAGATATTCCTTTGCTCTTGCCAGTGTTATTGTAATTTTCCTTGGACTTCCTCTTGCTTCAATAAAAAAGAGGGGAGGACTTGCTCTTCAGTTTGGCATCAGTCTTCTGTTTACATTCCTCTATTTAGGTTTTATGAAAATAAGCGAAGCCTTCGGCAAGAACGGCATTCTCGATCCGCTGATTACAGCCTGGTTCGCGAATTTTGTGTTTTTCTCTGCTGCCCTGATTAATCTTTTCAGAACTCAGAAGTAAAAAACAGCTTCTGATATTTATCTTTTATTCAATGCAGACTATCTCATTAGCCATCGCCTTATGCGAGAGTAAAATCTTTATTTTATCATATCCCTGCCGCTGAAGCATGACCGAAACTGAATCAAACGCAAGTTTGTCAGTATTGCATTGCTGGCTGATATGGGCAAGCACGATTGCTTCAGGCAGTCTTTCTGATTTATTTAGTACATGCGCCAGGAAGTCAGCACATTCATCATTTGAAAGGTGACCTATCTCTCTGATCCTTTGCTTAAGGATATCCGGCCTGCCGGAGTTTTCAAGCATTTCTATATCATGGTTCGATTCTATTACAATTACACTAGAATCAATAAACCTGTCTGTAAGTCCGTTATGGGGGAATCCCATATCCGTAGAAATAGTTACTTTCTTAATGCCTGAAGCGAGAGTCTTATAAATATTATAGCCGTAACAGCCGCCGGCGGAATCATGCGGTACTTCAAACCCGGAAAAGGTAAAACTGCCTGTTTTAATTTCCTCATCGCCGAATGCTCTAAGAAGTCCGTGGTTATGACCGTGCCCCCTGGTAATAAATCTGTCTGCAATATCATGCCTTACGTTATGATGGCAGTAAACCGGTATATTATGGCGGTTAAAGAGCTTCATCATTGCTTTATTAACATGGTCGCTGTGGCTGTGAGTGATAAGGACACCTGATATAAAGGAGATATTCATAGCCATTTTATCAAGACTGTCTATAATATATGAGGAAGGAAAACCGCAGTCAACCATGATGGCGCTTCTGCTGTCCCAGATAAGTGTGCAGTTCCCGGAGCTAGAACTGCCCAAGACTCTTATTTTTAATTTCATCAGATCAGGTTTAATTTGAAATGGAAAGATACCTTTACATCTGTATTCTTCCTATAAAAATATAAAAGTATTTTAAAGGATATATTTCCCTGTTAAAGCAGTTCAAAGGAATAATTTTTCCTGGATAAGTTTCTCAACTTCTGTGTAATAAAGCAGCTTCGTCAGTGCGCCTGAATATCTGCATAATAATTTACCGGTACCAGGGTTATATATCATGTTATTAAGGTTAACCTTATTAAAAACATATTTCTCGACCTGATTCGGTATATCAGCATGTTCAGTTGTTCCGTCCGCGGGCTGCTGGTCATATTTGGTAATATTCTCTCCGAGAGAGGGGAAAAAAATAATAAGAGTAAACTTAGCAATATTAAACTTTTCCGTGATTGTCTTATAAACCTGGTTTTCATTCATTATAACCGAACCTTTCCTGGTAGAGCGGTTAAGGTCTGAAACGAGCGCGATGTATTCAGCCTGGTCAGAAGCTTCCCGCTTGTAGAGCTTCAGGATAATCTCCATTTCTTCTAGTTGCCCTTCTGCAAATGCATTAAACTTTATAGTGCCGTCAAACAGATTCATAATTATTATCTCCTTTTTCTTTTATGATACAACTAAATAAAAAAAAGACACAGAATCAATAGCCTGAATGAAATAAAATCAGAAATGTAATCTTTTATATCAGAGCAGTCCCGATTTTATATTAAAGAAAGGAGTTTTATACAAATGAACAGTTAGTGCTGTCTTATTGTGTTGTTGACCATTTACCAGTTTTTATATATGTTGGTTATCAGAAAAAACAAGCCTATTATATAGCAGTAATAAACCTATATTTTAACTTGGGCGTGTGAAATGGGAAAATGTCATATCATGCGATGTTTAATAATTTCATTAACAGGAGTAACCATTAAAAGAATATGGATAAAAAAATAATAAATACAGCCATGAGAATTCTTCTTGTTGAAGATGCCTCTGTTATGCGTAAGATGGAGCGGAAAACACTTGCCGCGATTGATCTGAACAATATAATAGAAGCCGAAGATGGTGACGCCGCAATTGCGGAGTTATCTTCCGGCGAAAAGATTGACCTGATTATAAGCGACTGGAACATGCCAAAAAAGGATGGCTATGAACTTCTCCTCTGGGTAAGAGCAAATGACAGATTTAAAACTGTTCCTTTCCTGATGGCAACCGGCAGAGGAGAGATGAAGGAAGCAGACCAGGCTAAGAAAGCAGGCGTCAGCGCGTTTATCTCAAAACCATTTAACGCGGCCGAGCTTAAAGCTAAAATTGAAGAAGCTTTCGGAATTAAACAAGTCAGCGAAAAGGAAGAGGAAAATAAACGTATTCCAAGGATAACTGAATCGGGCAGGGTAAGGCTTAAGGTTGCACATATTCAGATTACTGATCATCTTGTGCTGGGAGTATTAAAGCATTTGATTTCATCCGGCGAGCTTACGCCTAAATATTTTGAGCTGGAAACTGAATGTATGTCAAGCTGGAATCCTGTGGCGAAAGCACTGGAAAAAGGAACAGTTGATGCGGCATGTGTACTCGCCCCGATTGCAATGGACTTATTTAGTTATGAAGTACCGATTAAGATGATTTTATTTGCCCATAAGAACGGAAGTATTTTTGTGCGTAATAAATCCGGACATGAAGACAATGATCATCCGGAGAATTTCTTTAAGGGAAAGTCATTCTTAATTCCGCATACTTTGTCAATTCATAATATACTTGCCCACATGTTTTTTACAGGTATCGGTTTACAGGCCGGAGTTACCGGCAAGGAGTCTGTGGATGTAGCGCTGGAAGTAGCTCCCCCGATAAAAATGCCGGAATTTCTGAGTACTAACCCGGATACTGCGGGTTATCTTGTAGCTGAACCGATTGGCACTAAAGCTATCGCAGCCGGAATCGCGGAGCTTCAGTTCTTATCGAGTGAGCTTTGGGAAAACCATCCGTGCTGTGTTGTTGCAATGCAGGATGAATTTATTGAAAACTATCAGGATGCTGTTTATGAGTTTACGGAAATGCTTGTTTATGCCGGCAAGTTTATTGACCAGAAGCCGGGTATAGCTGCCGAAGTAGCAGTAAACTTTCTTGACCCGGATAAAAGCCTTGGCTTAAAGGTGCCTCTGTTAAAGGATGTTCTGACCGAGCCTCTCGGAATCAAAACCGTTGACCTGTATCCGGTTATTGAGGACCTTGACCGCATTCAGCGTTATATGCACTATAAGATGGGCGTTGGTAATATAATAGACCTCGCGAAATTTGTGGATTTACGGTTTGCCAGCCGTGCCTGCAAGGATAAGGCAAAGGCGCGTCCAAGTATATTGCACGAGTCAGACGGCAGGGCACTCGAAATTTTAAGACGCCGTCTGCTTGGTGATGAGGAGCAGAAGAGAAAGTCGCGCCTTAATAAGGAAGGGAAGTATCTTATGTTTACGCTTAATTCCCAGCAGTTTGGAATTGATATTCTCAAAGTAAAGGAAATCATAAAGCTTATTCCGGTCAGAACAATGCCGCACATGCCGGAGTATATTAAAGGTATTATTAATCTGCGCGGCAAGGTATTCCCTATAATAGACCTTAGAAACTGGTTCGGAATGGAGCAGACTGAGTATAATAAGAAAACCGTAATTATTGTGCTTGAAATAGAAACCAGGGATAATTCGCTTCAGATGGGTGCTATTGTGGATTCAGTTTCTGAAGTCGTGGATATCAAAGCTACGGATATCGAGGATACGCCGGCTTTTGGCGTTGCAGTCAATACGAAGTATATCAGCGCTCTGGTTAAAGCCGATGACAAAATTAAGATACTTCTTAATATCGATGAAGTATTAAATCTTAAAGATACGGGTTCAGTTCAGGGTCTGTTTGATTTTAATAAAAATTAAAATAGTCCGACAGGCTACCTGTTGTTAACATATAATGCCCCTTCAGAGCTTCGGTGCGTTCAGAATTGACTAATGCAATATCTGCATTTGTCCTGAAGGGGCAGAATATAACAGCACAAGGGTCGCCCTGTGAAAGATAAATACCCCACGACAATCCCCCAAAGCCCTGAATGGGCGCGACATTTTGATTTATCCAATGTAATCGTTATTTTTGACCGTTGCTCATAATTCTCCACGTAATAATAATATCCGGAATCTGACTTATGATAAAAAAAATACTTTTCCTGTTTTTAATAGTTCTGCTGGTGAACTGCCAGGCACAGGAACTTTCCCAAATGCGTATATCCGGCAAACCGGAACCAATGCCGGGTGAACTGATTGGCAGAGAAGTCATGGACGTAAACGGAGCTGTCTGCGCGGGGATTATTGTAACCACGGATTTAAGTGGCTTTTCTTTTACTTCCGGCAATAATATTGTAAAGGTTAATTCTAATCCCGGCAAATATTTCGTTTTTCTTTCTCCGGGTGAACGGTATTTGCAGATATACTGTACCGGCTTTGAACCTTTGAAAATTATTCTTAACGAAATAAATATTCAACTGCACAGCGGTGAAGTATGGCAGATAAGAGTTACGGGCAATAAGAAAAGTGACCGGATGCCGATAATTGTCTCTGCGGGCGTTGACGGTGCTTTAATTAATATAGACGGTTATGAGAAAGGAACTGATAAAACACAGTGGGTTAGTCTCGGTAAGCATAAGCTGGTGATTACGAAAACCGGTTACAAAACTGTAACATCTGAAATTGAAGTAACTGAAAAAAATGTTCTGTTTAATTTTACGCCGGAAAAGATAAGACCGGTTAAGTTTACAATCAAAACATCACCGGTCGGAGCTAAGGTATTTATCAACGGAACTGAAAGAGGGGAGAGCAATTATCAGTCGTTTGAGATACCCGGCAGGTATTCGCTGAAGCTTTCCAGACCAGGATTCCTGGAGCAGACAAAGGAAATTGAAATTCAGGAAACGGGCGCAAATGAGT
>JBAXDX010000063.1:0-16638 GCA_037140715.1 Ignavibacteria bacterium | reverse complement strand
ACATATTGTCGTATCCTGAATTGTAGAGCCGTTAGTCTCCCAGTCCTTTATTGTATAATCAACTGTTCCAACCGAAACTACTTTGATAACCGGAGTACCATTATATGTAGTGTCAACTACCCTTACATTAAGCTTACCGCTAAACATAGTGAAGTTTGAGAACCCAGTACGCCAGTCCGGGGCATTGACAATCTGCCTGACAGCCATGTTAGCCCCGCTTTGTGCTATATTGCTGACAAGCTGGTAGTTATAAGTTTTCGAAAGATTTTCAGATGCTAAACCACCGAAGCGGAAAAGATTGGTAAATATAGTTCCGGAGATGCCGATTATGCCAATCAAAAATATGAGAATTCCTTTGCTGCTCATACATAGCCTTTAAAGATTTTTTGGTTTAAATATTTTTTCCCAATACGCTCCGCCGTAGGCGTTATTATTTGCGAATGTACTTTCTACAGTTAGCTTTACTTTGAAAAACCTGATTTTAGAACGGTGATTTGTAACTTGCCCGAGTGAATCAAAATAATAAACATTGAATTTAGTTACGCCGAGATTACTCGTAAGCGCGGCATCATTATTTACTACTCTGTATAAAAGTCTGTCATTTGGATTGGAAGTTCCCGAAAGAACCGAAGTTGAACTTGTGTAATATGACATCGAGTCAATTGTTCCGTTATTATCCTTGTCATAAATAAAAGTAATTTTCGAGGAATCCGCCGTTGAGATTTTTATGCTGTCTGAAACCCCAAGTCCGATTTTCTTAAAATCCTTTTCCATTACACGTGCCATAGCACTAATATTGCTCTGTGCCGTATAACCTATTGTCCTGCTTGAAAGAGAATCACTAAGCGAACTGTTCAGTTGCAGTATAAGCAAAAGAACAACTCCGCCTATGAAAGTCGAGCCAATAATATCAATTATTACATTCATTTTATCCTCTAATAAATAAAGGCATAGTAAAGTCTGACAGGAGCTGAGAAATAGATACTGGTAACAGTTACCGTCATTTTCTTACAAAACGTGCGTGAACCGCCGCTGTCAGTATCAGGGTTTGTCTCGTTTACATAGTTTACAGATACTCTTACATTATAACCGCCTGCTCTCGGCGTATTTACGGTTCGGCTATAACCATTGTAATCATCCACATCATCATACTTTATCATCGACTGATAAACCTCATTAGCCGCCACTACCTCCGGTACTGTAAATGATTCACCTGACTCCGGAGCAAGCGATATTGTAAGCGTAGAAGTATTTGTAGGATTAGTTACCTCATCAAAGGCTTTTGTCTTTGCCTCATCAATTACTGACTGAGCAATGCCGATAGCCGTCAACATATATTCGCTTTCATATTCCTGACGCTTATTCTCTAAAATAATTGAGTTAGACGTTATGATAAAACTGCTTAAAAGCACAAGAGCACCTATCGTAAGCATAATATTATCTGACATTGGAACTGCCTCACAATTTAATAGTGCTATACGGAATATAAATTTATCAGTTATAGTAAACATTCGTTTACATTCAGCCGGTACATTAGTATAACAAAATGAGTTCCAAAGTAATCCGGACAGGCATTCTCCGATTTGATTTTTCAATAATGCGTATATAGCTCCTTTTAATGCTTTTATTTATTGAGATATTACTTACATATATATAAATGTTTTACCTATGGAAGTAACTATTACCTCTGTCCCTATAGATGTTACGGGTGTACGACAAATTTTCCTCTTGGTTGTCAGTGCAGGCGGTATAATAGGCAGAGGGGATGAGAGGGAGCAAAGTGGGAGTCATGGGTAAAAACGAAGAATATTCCCGCATGGATGTTCCAGTATCCGCATACAAAACCGGCGGGTCAGCAGGGTTGTACATACGCCCGCGAGCATAGTGCAATAATATATACTGCTGACGGTCTTTAAGGGAAAGAACTCAGCCGGGTCATGTTACGCGAAATTGTCAGAACTATGATTTTTATGATTAAAAAAAATGTTGCTACAGGTTTTACCAGTAGGATAATTTGATCAGCCGGCTATGGAGACCCTTTCCCGGACAGCCTGTTTTTTATTGGTTCTAAATCCGGGGATAAAAAGCTGAAAGCAAATTATACCATAGTTTCAAGCAGCTTTTTAATAATATCTACAGAAGTTACGCCCTCTGCCTCGGCGTTAAAGTTCGGGATAAGTCTGTGCCTGAGTACTGGAATAACAGCATGTCTGACATCATCAATATTTGGTGTATAGCGCCCCTGAATAACGGCTTTCGTCTTCGCGGCAAGAATCAGGTACTGCGAAGCTCTCGGACCCGCGCCCCAGTTAACCCATTGCTTAATGAATTTTTGCGATTCGCCGTTTGCAGGTCTCGTCTTATTTACAAGATTAACAGAATATTCAACAACGTTATCCGCCACAGGAACTTTCCTTACAAGCTCCTGATAAAGCATGATTTCATCTGCCGAGAGTACTTTCTTCAGTCTGGCTTTGTACTGGCTGGTTGTGGATTTTACAATTTCAACTTCTTCTTTGAAGCTCGGATAGTCAAGCCAGAGGCTGAACATAAATCTGTCGAGCTGGGCTTCGGGCAACGGGTAAGTGCCCTCCTGCTCAATCGGGTTCTGAGTCGCGAGTACAAAGAATGGTTCAGGCAAAGGATATGTAACGCCCGCAGCGGTTACACGGTGTTCCTGCATAGCCTCAAGCAATGCAGATTGTGTTTTAGGCGGTGTGCGGTTTATTTCATCGGCAAGAATTATGTTGGCGAATATAGGTCCATGTACAAAACGGAAAGAGCGTTTTCCGCTGACGGAATCCTCATCGATAATTTCAGTACCGGTTATATCGCCTGGCATAAGGTCAGGAGTAAACTGAACACGGTTAAACTTTAGATCGAGCACTTCCGACAGCGTCTTTATCAGCAGAGTCTTGGCAAGTCCCGGCACGCCGACAAGCAGACAATGTCCGCGTGCAAAAAGGGATATCAGCAGGTCATCGATGATCTTTTCCTGACCGATAATTACTTTATTAATTTCCTGCTTAATATTTTTGACTGATTCACTTAGTTTGTGAACTAACTGAATATCATCTGTCTTTGAGCGCTCTGAATTCAATATTATTCCTTATAATCTAATTTCCCAGTAAATCTTTCCCTTTAACTCTTCAATCCATTTCGCGCGGAGCTTTTCCTGTTTCTGGTAATCTGCCAATTGTTTAATCTCGCTGTAATCGGCTTCAATCCCTGCCTTATGCTGCAATATTTTTTTAATTAAATAAACAATATGGTATCCATAAATGCCGTTGCCAAGTTCCATTCTTACAGGGTAGCTGATTTCACCTGATTTAAGTTTCTCAATCGTTTCCAAAAGACTTTTATCAAGCTGACCGATGTCAGGCGCGCCAATCATACCACCAAACTTAGCGGTTTCTTTATCATCGCTGTACTTCTTAGCGTAGTCTTCGAACTTTGAAAACCCGCGTTTTACGCTGTCGCGAATATCGCTCAGGAATTCAATTGTTCTAATATCGGCATCTTCGTCATTTTTTATTTTAACGAGAATGTGTCTTGCATGCACGGCATCGCCACGTTTTTCTATTAACTGGATAATATGGAAACCAAAGACAGTTTCAACGATTCCTGAAAGCTGTCCGGGTTCAAGAGTATAGCAGGCTGCTTCAAATTCAGGAACAAGTCTGCCGCGCTTTGAGAAGCCAAGATCTCCGCCCTGAGAACCCGTGCCAGGGTCTTCAGAATATTTCTTAGCCATTTCGGCAAAATCCGCTCCGGCTTTAACTGAGTCAAGAATACTCCGGGCTAAATCCTTTGCCATTTCTTTTACCTTCGCGCCCGCTTTTGGAGTAATAAAGATATGGGCAAGCGTATATTTTTCAGGAATTAAACCGAGCGAATCCTTATAGTTATTATAGAACCCTTCAACCTCCCTGCGGGATGATTCCACATTACCGAATTTCTTCTGCATAAGCGTCTGCGACATCAGGCTCTTTCTGGTATTCTCTCTCAGTTCTCTTTTAATCTTCTCGATGCTCATTGCATAAGCCTGCTCAACTTTTTCCCTGGAGCCAAACTGACTGATGAACTGTTCAACCTGATAATCAACCCGGCGGCTTACATCTTCATCTGTAATAATTACAGAGTCAAGCAATGCCTGGGCATATAAGAGCTTTTCTTCAATAATACCGTTTAGCACCTGCTTTTTTAGCTGAGTATCAGCCGGGTTGAGGTTTCTCTGAGATGCGAACTGACTGGCACGGAATTCCACTTCGCTTTTCATAATTACTTCGTTATCAACAACAGCGATGACTTTATCCAGAACTTCCTGCGCCTGCAAAGCGGAGGCAAGAACAACAACAATTAACAAAAGAAACTTTTTCATTATTTCCCTGATTTTAATTCAACTTCATATTTCGCATATAGGTTTTTCACATAATTGCGCGCAATCTGCCCGCGTTTTTCCATCAAAAATCTTTCCTTCACCAGCACCCTGATAACATCGAACTCCGGAATTTCATTCTGCCTGTATTTTCTAATCAATTGTACCACCATGAAACGGTCAGGTTCCGTATTAAGCACAATGCCTGCCTCATTTGGCTGTAAGTCCTGCATTATCGCAAACAAATTCCGAGGCTGAATCTGATAATCATTTTCAAAACAATCGGGAGTCTCGGCAAGTATTGATTTCTCATTATGAAAAATGTTAGCTGTCTTGTTCCAGTCGCTTTCTATCAGAGTACCTCTGAATAAAATCGCCTTGTCTTCATCATTAAAGATTATTGAGTTGTAATGATAAGCATCATGAAACAGCCTGAAGTCAGATTTATGGGAATTATAATAAGCTTCAGGTTCTTCCGGTTTAAATTCAACCGGCTCTTTAGTCAGTAGCCTATTTATAAGGAATGCTTTGGCTAATTCTTTTTTTGATTTATTTAATATTCTCTGATACTCCTCATCGCCGGGGATGCCCTCTTTAAGAGCAGCTTTATAAAGCAGTTCTGTTTCTATCCAATTCCGGATATATTCATTCCTGTGGCTTAGCTGAAGACCGGATGTACCAAGATCGGCAGATAAATTTTCGGCAGTAAGATAGGATTGGTTAACCCTGGCAATGAAATCCTCTCGTAGTTTTTCCTTGCCACAACCTGTTATAAAGGTTACGGCAATGAAAAGATTAGCAGCAATAGTTATGTTAGTTTTTCTTAAAAGCTTCTTCAATTTTGTCGCTATATAGAACAGGTTTGTATAAGTTTTTCAAATTATCGATATACTCGTTTTCAAGTCTCCTGCTTTCAGCTTCCTGAAACTGGCTGGAAACTTCAGCTCTTGCTTCTTCAAAAGTTTTTGAACGGGCAGGTTCTTTAGCAAGAAGCTTAATGATTACCTGTCCACTGGAATTCTTAAACGGCTTGGTATAGTCGCCAACTTTTTCAAGCTTATAGGCTTCTTCGGCAAGGACATTCTGCTTCAGATCAGTCAGCTCGTATTTACCGAATTTTTCTTTATAACCAGGTCTTTCGGTAACCTCAAAAGCAAGCGTGTCAAAACTTACACCTGACTGCAACTGGCTGTAGCAGGCGGTAATAAGTGAATCGTTGGTCAAGAATATCTCTTGGAAGCCTGCCCTGTCATCCCAGTTGTACTGAGATTTATTCTGGTTGTAAAAATCAACAAGCTTAAGGCTGTCAATTTTTATTTTGCTCCATATTTCATCGTCCTGAATCTTGAATATATATATACCGTTTTTATAGTCATCCATCAGAGATGAAAACTGTTCATCCTTCTTCTCAAGGTTCTTAACCTCGCTATTTATAACGAGGCTTTCGCTTATCTTATTCAGTCCGGTTGTAAGTATGCTTTCATTAACTAATTTACCGTTGAAATCAGGGAAGTCTTCCATCTTCTTAAAGAAAGAATCAACAATAACACCTGCACCGTTGTAACTATAGATTACTGAATCCTTAAGAGTATTTCTCCATTTACTTTCAAAGTACTCTTTCCCGATTTTTGTAGTATCGCAATTCTTAACAATATTCAAAAAAGTATTATTATTAACAGAATACTTAAAATCAGACTTAAGTTTTTTAAGATAAGATTCGTAATCGATATCATAACGGGTTCTCTTATGCAGCTGTTTAAGCTCTTCCCTGTTATCTTCGAATGAGGGATAAGGCTTTGTGTCGGTAAGCTTAATGATATGATAGCCGAAGTTAGATTTTACCGGTTCAGAAACCTGTCCTGTCTTCAGATTAAAAACTACATCGTCAAACTCTTTAACCATCTGCCTTCTTTCAAAGAAGCCAAGATCGCCACCGGCTTCTTTTGTGCCCGGGTCTTTTGAGTATTCCCTCGCCAGTTTAGCAAAGTCCTCACCTTTATTAATCTTGTCTTTTATATCCTTTGCCCGCGCGAGCGCGCCTGCTGTGTCCGGTTTTCCATATTCTGATTTAAAGTCAATCAGAATATGGCTTGCTCTGACCGAAGGAATTCTTTCTCTTTTTTCAGTAACCTTAATTATATGATAACCATAGTGCGTCTTTACAGCTTCAGGGTAAACCTGACCGACAGGAGTATTATAAGCGGCATCTTCAAATTCCGGAATAACCGCACCCGCCGTTATGTAATAAATATCGCCGCCTTTACTCTTTGAATAAGAATCAGAAGAATACTTAGCCACGAGGTCCTCAAACTTTTCCCCTTTTATAATTCTTGCCATCAGCTCATCGGCTTTTTTCTTAGCCTCGGCATCGGAAATTGTATCAGGTCTGATCATCAGGTGGCTGACCCTTAGTTCATATTTCCTTTTATTATAAAGTTCTTTTATTCCCGGCTCAATAACTTTTTTCTCGATAAGATATGAAGAGCCTACTTTTTCCTTATAGTCTGCAAGTTCTGTCTGCAGCGATGTCATATTATCAAAGCCACGAACCTGCGCATCTTTTAATTTCATCCTGAAATTAACATAAAGGTCAAGAAAGCTCTTTATTTTTGCAAGCGAATCCTTTTGGGCAACTTCTATTCCGCCAACATTTTTGGCGTAAACTCTTTCCAGTTCTCCGATAGTAATTTTTTCGTTGCCATATTCGGCAACAATAATCTTTGAATGTTCAGGTGAACAAGATGAAATCATCAGTAAAATCGTTACAAGTAACGCGGATAATATCCGTTTGTGCATTTGAATAACCTCCATTTTTTGAAAATTTACGTTGTTATTTTAGCTAAAGCTTACCTTAAAAGCAAGGGAATTAAGGATTTGTCCGGTGCCGGCAGCAATGCTTTCTATTAAATCTCAACAGTTATTTTTCCAGAATGATTTTTATAACTTTACTAAAACTCTCTGCTGACATTTTAACAAAATAAAATCCGCTGGATAAACCTCTTCCGTCAAGTCTATAAGAATACCTGCCTTTGGGAAGATGTCCCTGAAATATCAGAGATATTTTTACACCAAGAATATCATAGAGTTCCAGTTTTATATCTGATTCCGATGGAATAGAAATCCTGATATTCGTAGCGGGATTAAAAGGATTCGGATAATTCTGATAAAGAATAAAATCATCAGTTACTGCCGCCTGCCCGTTCTCATTACCTGCTGTCGAGATGTTCTTTGCATATTTTACAGCTTCAAGTGCGTTTATAATTCCCCAGCCGTAATATCTGTCGGGAGCAGAAGACATTGAGGCAGTCCTGCGGAGTGCATCGCGCATCTGCACAGGCGTCAGTTTATTATTGGCTGAAAGCACCAAAGCCGCGACCCCGGCAGTAAGCGGACAGCTGAACGAGGTGCCACCTGCCTTGTAATAGTCAGTTATACTGCCTGTTCCGGCTAAGTAATCTGAAACTCCCATTGCCATAACATCCGGTTTAATCCTGCCATCGGCAGTAGGACCAACGCTGCTGAATGAAGCCCTGACACCGGATGAATTTACCGCTCCTACTGAAATAACAGTATCAGCATCCGCAGGCGCTCCAAGCGTATTATGTATTGAGTTGTTGCCTTCATTCCCCGCAGAATTTACAACAACAATTCCCTTTTTTGTCGCCATAACGGCGGCCCTTGTAATCCGCGCTGTCCTGCCGTCCATATCTGCCCAGGTATAACCCGGATATGGCTTATTATAATCCAGGTAGCCGAGCGAGGTCGAAGTAATATCCACTCCGATGCTGTCAGCCCATTCGATTGCAGCTATCCAGTTATCTTCTTCAAGGGGAGTTTCCGAATCTGTATTTTCTGTTTTTGCAAGGATATAGTTCGCATCGAATGCCGGACCAATCAGCTGCCCCTCCCTGAATCCTCCTATTGCCGATAATGTTGCAGTTCCATGCGAACCCTCACCCATAAGCCCTGCGCCATCGCCAACATTTACTCCGTTATTGACAAAATCCCATCTGGCGATTATCTGCATTTTATTAAAAACCTCATGCTTCAGATTGCTGAAACCCGCATCAAACACGCCGATAATAATTCCCTTTCCCGTCAGACCCAGATCATGTACTGCGGGAACATTAATCTGCTGCATCTGAGTCCATGAGCTTCCATAGCTGAACTGATGTACTGAACCGCCCTTTTGCAGATTCTCTGCCGGAGCATTTTCAGCCACCGGTTCATTCATCCTGCTATATTTATTCACAATATCAACTTCCTTCACAAAAGAAAGCGCGGATATTTGAGCAATTTTATCAGCGGCAATATAACCGCTTACCCCGTTAAACCATTTTGACTTCTGTTTAACAGAAAAACCAGACTTTTCAACCTCGTTAATATATGTTTGATTTACCGGCAAATCAGTAATTTCAATTATGGAAGATAAATCAGCCCTCACCCGCCGCCTTTGAACTGATTGTTCACTAAGATATTGATTAGCCTGAGATACGGCGGGAGCTTTTTTTAATTCCTTATCATTAAAAAATACCCAGATTAAAAGCTTTTCATCCTGACTTTTTACCGATAATTCTGCCTGAAGAGCATTTGTAACTTTGCCATTTGCCCATAATGAACTTAACTGAGCTATAACTACCGTTAAAGCAATAATAATTACCTTCATCATAATAAACTTCCTTATTCTAAACATTTTCTGAATAACGGACATCCGCTTTTGTTAATCATGATACAACCCGGACAACAGATTGAGGATTCCCCTCTGCCTCAGAGACAGGCATTTGACTCTCAGAGAACCGCGTTTGGTTCTCAGAGAACCACGCGCGTGATACCTGGAGAGTCTCGTCTGACCCTGCCGTATCCTAAATCTACTTAGCTCTTGTGCCGGGTTTTATGGTGGCATCAGCCTGAAGAAGATTAAGCCTGCCGTCAGCTCCTTCAAGGGCAAGTATCATTCCCTGAGATTCAAGTCCCATAAGTTTAGCGGGTTTAAGGTTAGCGACCATAACAATCTTTTTACCTGGCAGCTCTTCCGGCTGAAAACTTTTACCGATACCGGCAATAACCTGACGCTCTTCGAAGCCAATTGAGACCTTTAGCTTCAGCAACTTATCACTTTTGGGAACGCGCTCCGCCGTTTTAATCTCGGCTACACGAAGCTGTACCTTTAGAAAATCGTCAATCGTTATCTCTTCAAACTTTTCCACAGGTATCCGGTTTGCTTCTTCGGTCTGTCCCAGCTTCGATGTCTGTTCATCCATTTGCTTATCCTCAATTTTAGTAAAGAGTATTTCAGGCTGACTGAGTTTATGACCCGCCTCAAGATGTAAATTACCTGCATCAAGCCAGGTTGTCGGCTCCGCGTTCAGTAACTTAAATATTTTTTCAGATGCAAAGGGAATCACCGGTGAAAACAGTTCTGCAAGCGTATAAATTGTCTGAAGACAAATATTAATAGTTGTGGCGCAGTCCTCTTTGGAAGTTTTAACGGATTTCCATGGTTCCGAGTCATTAAAATATTTATTGCCGGCGCGTGCGAGATTCATTATTTCGCTTACTCCGTCCTTTAACTTAAAGCGCTCGAATAAGCCGGCTGTCCTGCGCGGGTAATCTTTTAACAGTTGAATCATTTCTTCGTCAATCGGTTTAAGCGTGCCCGGCTGAGGCACCTGACCTTCGAAATGCTTATGAGCGAACGTAAACGTTCTGTTGACAAAATTACCTAAAATATCGGCAAGCTCACTATTATTTCTTGCCTGGAATTCCTTCCAGTAAAAATCAGTATCACGGTTCTCCGGCAGATTAGCGGCAAGACAATAGCGCAGAGAATCAGCCGAAAAAAGGTTAAGAAAATCTATCGCATCAATGCCCCAGTTCCTGCTCTTTGAGAATTTTTTCCCTTCGAAATTAAGAAACTCATTTGCCGGGACATTCTGAGGCAGTACGAATTTATGTTCGCTGACATCGTTCCAGGCCATAAGCATTGCAGGGAAAACTATCGTGTGAAATACAATATTATCTTTGCCAATGAAGGCGATATACCTGGTTTTCGGGTCCTGCCAGTAGCTTTTCCACAGTTCTTTATCGCCGCGCTTTTCGGATAATTCCTTAGTCGCCGATATGTAACCTAAGACCGCCTCAAACCATACATAAAGAACTTTACCATGCACACCATCGAGCGGCACCTGCACACCCCAGTCAAGGTCACGCGTAACGGCGCGGTCCTGAAGTCCGTCTTTAAACCAGCCGCGGCAGTATTGAAGCACGTTCTCCTTCCATCCAAAAGTTTTATTCATCTCATCTATATACTTTTCAAGCCTCGGCTGATACTTTCCAAGCGGAAAAAAGTAATGCGAAGTTTCCTTTAACAGCGGAGTCTCGCCGGTTATCTTACTCTTAGGATTTTTCAAATCAGACGGATTATACAAAGCGCCGCAGTTTTCGCATTCATCGCTTCTTGCCTGCTCGTTTCCACAGTTAGGACACGTTCCCTCAACGTAGCGGTCGGGCAGAAACATCTTTGCCTTCTCGTCATAAAACTGCATTGTTTTCTTCTCATTCAAAATTCCCTGATTATAAAAATTCAGAAAGAACTCTTTTGAGGTTTCATGGTGCAGTGGCAGACTTGTTCTTGAATAAACATCAAAGCTCATCCCGAACTGTTCGAATGCCCGCTTATTAATATTATGGTATCTGTCAATTATCTGAACCGGTTTAACGCCCTCCTTATCAGCTGTAATAGTAATAGGCACACCATGCTCATCCGAGCCGCAGACATAAATAACATCATCGCCGTTTAACCGCTTGTAACGCGCATAAATATCAGCCGGCAGATACGCCCCGCTCAGGTGCCCGAGATGTATCGGACCATTGGCGTAAGGCAATGCAGACGTAATCAAAATTTTTTCTTTATTCAACTTTCTTTCCCGGGTTTTATTGCATTACATTTCATTTTATTTATCAAGCCTCTGATACATTTCATCTATCAGATTATTATAGCGTTCTTCAATTATCTTCCTCTTAAGTTTTAATGTCGGAGTAACTTCGCCTGATTCAAGCGTAAAAGGTTTATCCAGCAATATAAACTTCCTGACCCTCTCAAAATTTGCAAGCCGCCTCTGGAGGCGTTCAAGGTCCTTCTCAATTATCTGATAAATTTCATTGCTGTTAGTCAGGTCTTCCACAGTCTGATAAGGGATATTATTAGAGTCGGCATATTCCTTTATAGCTTCAAAATCGGGCACGATAAGAGCGCTTAGGAACATCCTCCTGTCACCGATAAGCACAAACTGATCGATATACCTGCTTCCAAGGAAAAGGTTCTCAATCGGAGTGGGAGCAATATATTTCCCGCCCGATGTCTTGAACAGATGCTTCTTCCTGTCAGTAATTACAAGAAAGCCATCGGAATCAAACATCCCGATATCGCCAGTATGCAGCCAGCCGTCTTTAAGTGCGGCATTGGTTTCCTTCTTATTATTAAAGTAGCCCTGCATTATATTCGGGCCACGGGCAAGTATCTCTCCGTCCTGGGCAATCTTAATCTCTACACCGGGGAAAGGCTTACCGACTGAGCCAAACTTGTAATCATCCAGTCTGTTTGCAGCAATTACCGGCGAGGACTCCGTCAGTCCGTATCCATCAATGATAATAATTCCAATCGCCTCAAAAAACTCACCCAGCTCGCGCGGAAGAATCGCACCGCCTGAGACAAAAAATCTTAATCTGCCGCCTGTCTTTTCGCGCAGTTTATTTAATACCAGCTTATCGGCAGCTTTGTGCTTTAGCAAAAGACCAATGGTCATCCTGTCGGCTTTCTTAGCATCAACATACTGCCTGCCAATTTCAATTGCCCAGTTAAATATCCGCTGTTTTTGTTCTGACTGGCTTTCAACGGTCTTATTTATCTTGCTGTACATTCTTTCGAACAGCCGCGGCACAGCGGTAAGGATAGTTGGTTTTATCTCAATCATATTCTGGGCTACGGATTCTATGCTTTCAGCATAAGCAACCGTTGCGCCTGAAGAAAATGCCGTATAATAACCAGCCATACGCTCAAAGATATGACATAAAGGCAGGAACGACAGAAATGTATCTGTATGGTTAAACGGGATTACCTCGGACGCCCCTAAAATATTCGAGATGATATTCTTATTTGTCAGCATTACACCTTTGGGCACGCCCGTAGTGCCGGAGGTATATATGATGGTACACAGATCATTTTCACGGCAGGCTTTAATGCGTTCTTTAAGATAAAACGGATTGTTCTTTTTATAAACTTCTCCCCTCTGCTGCACTTCCTTAAATGTATAAATATCAGGGGCTGAGTCCGCCGAGTCTTTTTCATTCATAACGATAATAAATTTCAGGTTCTTACAATTAGCCCTTATCTTAATTATCTTATTCAGCTGAAACTTATTAGAACAAATAACGCCAATGGATTCAGAATCCTTCAGCATAAACTCAACCGACTCGGATGTAACTGACGGATAAATCGGGACATCTACCGCACCAAGAGAAAGGCAGGCCATATCGGCAAAAACCCATTCAGGGCGGTTTTCTGAAATAATGGCAATCTTACCCCCCGTCTTCACATTGAGCGCCGCAAGACCTAAGGCAAAAAGCTCCGTCTCTTCGCCAAATTTCTGATATGAAATGTCAACAAACTGTCCGCCTGATTTATATTTCATCAACGGCTTATCTGTCGTCTTGCCGAATTCATCGGTAAGCATTAGAAAAAGTTCGGCTATTGTCTTGAATTTTCTAATTACACTCATGAAAGTTCTCTAAAATTGCAGGGTATGATAATATTTTTTGTGAATTATATATCTGACCACTCAGCCTTTGGCTTTTACGGCTGCTCTGTGTTTCATATACTCAACAACTCCGGGTATGACTGAAATAATTATTATAGCAACAATTACAAGAGAGAAGTTGCTTTTAACAAATGGAAGGTTGCCAAAGAAATAACCCGCGCATGTAAAGAGGATTACCCAAAGCAGTCCGCCAAATATATTATAGCTGATAAATTTACCATACGACATACTGCCGATGCCGGCTACAAATGGCGCGAATGTTCTGATAATCGGGATAAACCGCGCAATGATAATTGTTTTGCCTCCATGTTTTTCATAAAACTGATGAGTGCGCTCCAGATGCTCTTTTTTCAAAAACCTTATCCTCTTCTGAGTAAATAACTTTAGTCCGAAATAACCGCCAACCCAGTAGTTAAGCGTATCGCCGGCAATAGCAGCAACTGAAAGTATTAGTAAAAGTATCGAAAGATTAAACGAACCGGTTGCGGCAAAGGCTCCGCAGGCAAAAAGCAGCGAATCCCCCGGCAGAAATGGCGTAACAATGAGTCCTGTCTCGGCAAATATCACAACGAATAAAATCACATAGGTTACTATTCCATACCCGGCAATAATGTTGCCGAGATGGACGTCAAGATGCATAAAAAGGTCGATAAAATATTTAATTGTTTCCAATAACTGCTCCATATAATATAGCGGGATTAACTTACTCATGTTACGCAAAAATGTCAGAGTTATGATTAAATGATTCATTCCATTCTGACTGCGTTGTCATATAAATCATCAGAATCACAGTTCAGATATTTTTGGGTTCTGAGCTGATATTTATCAGTTCTGAACCGATATTTTTGGGTTCCGAGCGATAATCTATAACGATGCCAGCTGCCTTAACAGCAACTCTTCTTTGACATGGAAAGCTTTGCCTTATCAACAACATTTGCCACAGTAAAACCATATTTTTCCATAAGCACGCCAGCGGGAGCCGATGCGCCATAGCTATCCATGCCAATTATCTCGCCTTTATTGCCGGCGTATTTATGCCAGCCTGTCTTAACGGCGGCTTCAACTGCTACGCGTGCCTTTACTTCAGGCGGGAATACTGAGTTCCTGTATTCCTGTGTCTGCTTTTCAAACAACTCCCAGCTCGGGAAACTAACAACGCGGGCTTTCACACCCTGCGCGGCAAGTTCATCGGCGGCTTTAAGTATAAGCGGAACCTCGCTACCTGAAGCCATAAGGATTACATCGGGCTTTCCATCTGTATCCTGAAGAATGTACGCGCCTTTTAAGAGACCTTCAGCGCTGTTATATTTTTCCTGATCAATAACAGGCAAATCCTGACGCGTAAGTATCAGAAGCGCCGGACTTCCCTTATGTTCGATAGCAGCTTTCCATGCAACGGACGTTTCGTTCGCATCAGCCGGACGCAGCACAAGCAGCCCCGGTATTGCTCTAAGCGAAGCAAGATGTTCAACAGCCTGATGAGTCGGGCCGTCTTCGCCCAAACCAATGCTGTCATGCGTAAATATATATATCGGACGCAGAGCTGCAAGGCATCCGATTCTTAAAGACGGACGAAGATAATCGCTGAATACCAGGAACGTTCCTCCAAATGGGATTAAGCCACCATAATAAGCCATTCCGTTAAGCACACCGGCCATACCATGTTCTCTTACTCCGAAATGAAAGTTGCGTCCCCCTCTGTCTGATGCCGTAAAAGCAGAATAATCTTTCATATAAGTATTATTTGACGGAGCCAGATCGGCACTGCCGCCGATAAGTCCGGGCAGAAACGGAGCAATTGCATTTATTACATTGCCTGAAGCTGTTCTTGTCGCCATTTTCTTTATGTCCGCGCCAAACTTTGGCAGATTGTTCTTCCATTCCCCGCCATACTCACCGTTCATAACACTTAAAAACATTCTGGCTTCCGCCGGATATTCTTCAGCATACTTATCTGCAATGGCTTTCCACTCTTTCTCAAGCTCTTCCCCTTTTGCCTTAACCCGGCTGAAATAATCCGCCGCTTCCTGAGGAATATAAAACTTCTCATCTTCCGGCCAGCCAAGGTTTTTCTTCGTAAGTTTTACTTCATCTTCACCAAGAGGCGAGCCGTGCGCACCTGACTTATCCTGCCTGTTCGGACTGCCGTAGCCGATATGCGTATTTGTAATAATTATAGCCGGTTTGTCTGTTACCCTTTTTGCTTCCGCGACAGCCTTTTCAATCTGGCTGATATCATTAACATCGCTGACAAACAGCACCTGCCAGTTGTAGGCTTCAAATCTTTTGGGAACATCATCTGAATATGCAAGCGAAGTATTCCCATCGATTGTAATATTATTATTGTCGTAGAAAAGAATAATCCTGCCAAGCTTCAGATGACCTGCAAGCGATGCGGCCTCATGCGAGATACCTTCCATCAGACAGCCGTCTCCGGCGATTGAGTATATATAATGGTCGAGAAGTTTAATATCGTCTTTGTTGAACTTTGATGCGAGATATTCCTGAGCTATCGCCATTCCTACCGAGTTAGCGATACCCTGACCTAAAGGACCTGTAGTCGCTTCAACGCCGGGAGTAAGATGCGATTCAGGATGCCCCGGAGTCAGGCTGCCCCACTGCCTGAACTGCTTCAGGTCGTCCATTGAAATGTTATAACCTGTCAGGTGAAGCACGCTGTATAAAAGCATACTGCCGTGTCCTGCCGAAAGCACAAAGCGGTCACGGTTAAACCATTTTGGATTGGACGGGTTATGTTTCATTAACTTTGTGTAGAGCATATAGGCTATGGGTGCGCACCCCATCGGCATACCAGGATGTCCTGAGTTTGCTTTTTGCACGCCGTCAACGGCAAGAAATCTAATCGTATTGATACAAAGATTGTCAGGATTTTTCATCTTATCGGACACATTTACCTCGCTTGTTCTGAAATTTATTGCTGCAAATATAAGTATAATATTTGTGAAAACGATAAGCGGCGGAGATTTAATAAGACTAATACTGACTTAACATCTCACCGTCAACTACAGGAGTAACACATATAAGCGGATTTTCAGGAAGCTTAAAACTCTGGAATATCTCTTCAAATAACTGATACTGCATCCCCTGCTTCTCGAGCTTTGAGAATTTCTTATACGTCATAAATTCCCCTTCCTTATTCTGAGGAGCATCGAAATGATATGCCGAAGAGAAATCCTCGCGGGCATGGCGCTTTAGAAACTCAATTTTATTATCATCTCCACCTTCCATCTCGTAAGACCTGACTTTGAAGGCGGCAATCAATCCGTCATTGATGATAAGATATATATTCAGAATTATTTCTAACACAGTCTGCTGTTTCCTGTTTTATGAAATGGATAAATGCCCCGCGTGAAGATGCACGGCCCCGTGCAATGCTGTCAGGTTAACGCGTGGTGTGTGTGGATTTTTGTTTCGTTCGTGTCA
>JBAXDX010000062.1:0-16991 GCA_037140715.1 Ignavibacteria bacterium | reverse complement strand
TTGCTTCATTTTTATTCACAAGCGGGGCAGTATCTTTTTATTATTTCAGATTCAGGCCGGAAGAAATGCTGGATAAAGAATATCTTGAATTTCTAAAGAAATTTTCCATTAAATCGGCGATTATTCCGATTATTTCAATGCCGGCGGTTGTTCTGATTAACCTGTTATTAACTCCTGGCGGTGTACTGTCTTCAACTTTCTTTTTATTTACTGTAATTATTTTATTTATTCTGTTTGTAATAGTTCATTTATACTATGCGCTGTTAAAGAAATGGTCTTCCACCAATATTGCGTACGCTTTTTATCTGATAATAGTTCTCTTTGTAATTTCAATTATAAATGATCAGACAGCCTTTAGTTATTCAGCTCAAAAGCATACTGCGTTGCTTGCCTCGAAATATGAAAAGGCTGTTGCGGTCGAGAAGGAGAGAACCGGTAAAGTCGCTGTGTTAAGCGGGAAGTAGCAGGAATAAAGACTGTAGTCCCGCTTCGCATGTTCTGATATTTCTTTAACTGTTTCGTACTCGTATATCGTATGCATCAGGTGCTCGGTTATTTGTCCGGATTTACCATTTTCTGAGCACTTTTAACACTATTTTATTCTATATCTTATTGGTTATTATGACTTTGGGACTTTTTCAGCAGAGTCTGAATATTCTATCTCAAATTTCATTAAGATTTTATAAAAGTCTTCGATCCTACGGTTACCATAACCGATTGTATAAATTGGGTATTTCATTCTTTCTATTTCAACCTGGTTAAATTTGGGTGGAGGCTGTGTTCATGTGATATTTCTGATATTGTTTTGTACCCCTTTATGGCTTATATGGCTATTCCGGACTTGAACCCGTTACTGAATATTTTCCTTTTACCCGACATTTTACCGGTCTCCTTTTCTTAATACGAATTTAAGATTTTACCACCTTAAATTAAACCGGTTTTTTGTCCGGTTTTTGGGGTACGCTATAGATAGCCGAAAGCAACACCACAAGGCATCTCTTCTTTTCCCCTGACATTAAACGTAAACGTTCCACTACGATATTTTAAACCGTATCAGGCCGCTTTATAATCACGGACGTTAATCTCTACTCCTTTTTCAAAAGAATCGTTTGCCATAGAAAGTAAAGAGCTGGCGGTACTGTCGTTTACATATTCTTCACCGCAGTTACGGCAGATTTCCGCAGGCACATGCTTAAAAACTATTACAGATTCTTCCCTTGTAAATGTTACAACAACATGTCCCGGCAGAGTTTCCCCTGTTTTACAAATAACGCATTTCATTATATCCTCCTTCTTAAAAAATCAGTTTCCCATTTCACCGGGTCGGGTTCATACACAGTTATTATGATTTTTTCTTTAGCCTACTTTATTCTATATCTTATTGGTTATTATGATTTTGGGGACTTTTTCAGCAGACTCTATTTATTTAAGTTAAATACCGGGACTTCTATAAGCGGTAATATTATGGGAGTTAATCCACTTCTCAGGGACAATGAATATACATGTTCTCTTAAATAAGGGAACAACAGAACAGGGGCATTATTATCAGCCCAGCTGCCTAATTCCTGAATATCAAAATTAGTCTCATCGACTTCAAACTCCCCGAATAATTCGACTCTCAGCATAACCGGAGAATTTTTAGTCCCGGCTTCATAACCTATTTCAACCTTTACAAAAACAGCAATTAAATGGTTAGCAGCATTGTATTCAGATTTCCCTGAAGAAAAATTAAATTCACCATTCTCAAAAATAATTTCAGAAGGATGTTTTTTTAATTTTATTGATATTTCAGTTATGTTTACAGATTTAAGCTTTATAGGATGTAATTTTAATTGAAAATTTGTTTCTTCAATCTCCATTTTATGCCGCCAGTTGATAATTATTTTTATTTTGTACAGGGTTTATATTCTGCAGGTTAAACGGACTTTTAAGTTTGTCTCCGTTCTTATATTTTGCAAAACTATTAAATGTCAGTTTAATATTGCTGGAATAAATATTACTTAAAGAACCAAAACTATCAGGACATTCATTATCCTGAATTTCTTCTTCTTCAAGAAATTTTAATAAACTTTCTTTTGTCTCATTTTTCAAAGACAGTTTCACTTTTTCTGCCAAATTATTTAGATCCAACATGATTATAAACACCTTTCTTCTTTATGAAAATAAAAATTAATCAGAATACTTAAATTGAATATTACAAACCGGATTCTTTTCCTGTAATAAAAATCAGTAATCAATCCATGCCCCTGTGGTATATCCTGGAATGATATTCCGCTGACATCATTCCATGCACTTATTTTACTTAAATATTTATTTACTGCAATTCTTGACGGAATACGACCAGATATCCTGAATATTTCATTAGCTGCCATTTCAATTTGTTCACGCCAAAAGTTATAATGCGCCTCATTAAAAACAGTATCCAGAATATTTTCACAATTAATTGATGCACAATATATTTCGTAAGACCCGGTATTTCGTTTGCTTGTGTTACCCCATTGGTGTGCATAAATTTCTTCCGCCCAAAAATAATATCCTTTTCCTAACCATGCGTCCTTACGATTACAGATAACTGGTTTATTTATTCTAAATAATCTCTTTTCCTGAGTATGAAATACAATTTTAGGATTAGGCATAAGTAATAATATTTATATTATCAGATTAACTCGCCTAAACGAGTATTTCTTTTAAAATGACAACAAATATACTTTTACTATCGGATAAAATCATTTTTAGTATCGGCATAAAGATAACTGCCCGTAATTACAGATGTCATTCTAATCATAGTATATCTCTGCCATATCATCAGGAATTACTGTATAAATATAATACTATTTAGTCACTAATAGAATACTAACAGCCTTGAGCTGGCAAAAGAATTGAATATTGACGTAAGCGAAGTTATTTAGTGTCCACTGAAAAAGTATTATTTCATTTATATGGCGGCTTATACTGGTCTGCTCTAATCGGGCAGATGTCTGATTCAGATCATAAAAGTTCTTACTCTGACCGGACTTCCCTTCAGTCCCGCTTCGCATGTTCTGAATTCCGTTAATCAGACTAATATTTACTTTTGAGCCGACTCTGCTCTTCTGCCTGATTTGCCCCTGACTCTTATGCATCATCTTCCGGTATATGCCTGCCGGTTCATCCCACGGAATTATCCCGGGAAGCATTACCCGCTTATTTTTCCGGTCGGGATATGCATCAGACAGCTATCCCGTAACTTTTGACTTCTACAATATACAGCATGTCTCTGTATATATTGTCAAATTCTTATTTCAAAAAGTATCTTACGTCAAATAAAATATCGCTATACACGCCGTAGTAATAAATTTGATATATCAGGTCTTCAAACTTCTACCTGGGCAACATCTTTACGCTGAGGGTGTGCCAATAATCAACATTCGTTAATCTTTTAATAATAATTTATTCCCTTTCAAATCTTTTTCAACTCAAACGTACTGTTCCTGACAGCTTTACTGAACACCGCTTAGTCAATTGAACGCTCCGCAACGGATATTAATTCAGCCACGTAAAATAATCACCCTGAACATTTACACATAGTTATAAGCTTTCTCTCCGCCTTGTTTTTCTATTTTTTTTTTTGATATACTTTCTCTACAGTCTTTTTGAACTCCTGTATCTTTCTCCAGACTCCTTTCGACATAAACTTATCTACTGAAACATCCCTGTTTATTATTTCAGTTGCAATTCTGTCGATAATCTGAGGACGTGAAGCAGAGGAGAAATCAGGCATAAAGTCCATTCCAGTTTCAGAACTGTCATAACTCAGTGCAATCAGATTATCTGTCTCTGTCTGTCTGGAATCAATCGGGTTGAACTCCCTGAACTTATTCCAGTATTCCTCTACAAATACAGGGTCAAACATACGTGCAAGTTCAAGTATTACATCATTGCTCTGATAACCATTCTTCTGTGATATGAAAGGTCTCATAAAATTATTTCTTCCAAGAGGAACTGCAAGTTTCGGGAGAGGAATAGAATACTGTTCAAAGGTCTTCACTACAGACTGCAATCCTGTCCTGCCTTTTTCATAATCCTTTATAATACTATTTACAGCTATTATGACATAATCAGATACATTCTCTCCGTCTCTGATTTTATCATCAGTATAATTACCAAAAGCTTTCCTGTAAGTCTGTATGTCATCAGTCCTGCCCAGTTTTGTCATATTCCGGTAAGGTACAAGCAGTGATACAAATACAGCTTTTAGTTCACGGGGATGGAAATTATGCTTCCTTGAATTAACCCAGTCTTTAAGCAGTCCTATAACATCCTCTGTCTGTACACTTTCACTTGTGGTAGGAATAAATTCCGAGAACAAAGACTTGTTGTCGTTTGCATTCTCCCCTGCAAACAGATTGTTCTTCCCTGTAAACAGTTCATTTAGTTCATAATAGTTTTTTACTTCCTGAATACTTATATTTTTAATATTATTCCAGCTTACCCTTGCCTGGTCATACTCGTCTCTTGTTATAGTAACAGAATTATCACCTTTGCTAAGTGTAATAGAGTCTCCTCTCTGTACAAATTTTCCGAATGTTACTGATTTCTGATTAATAATTATATTTACCATATAAGGAAATATTCTCGTTCTTGCCAGACTTGAAACTGAGTTCGGATTTGTTCCTGCCTGTTCCTTTGAAAACCTTGCTATCTGCACAAGTTCTTCCCTGAGCATATAAAGAGATCTATTTCTTTGTATATAATTGCCGTCTTTATCCGTTGAATTATTTTTATAGTCTTTGTTATTTCTAAAATCATAGGTATCAAGTGCCCTTATAAATGCAAGTACCTGTCTGTCTATATCATCTATATCTTTATATATACGCTGACTTTTAATCATAACATTAGGTATTTTAACATATTCTTCTTCATAATAGGTTTTATCAGTGTTTTTCCTTGTAAGCATCCTCTTGAACTGCGGGAGCATGGATTTAAATACATTAAACTCTATATCTCTGTATGTATCATATGTGAACCCTCTTCTTGCATCACTTATCAGTCTGTCATTGATAGTATTAAGTATCCTTATACCTGCATAGGCATTGGTATCTTTTATCTTTATACTCTTTATAAACTCATCAATAGCCTTGTCTATAAGTCTGCTGTCAAGTTTATTACTGTTATTGAATTTAGTAGTTCTTTTCTTTGAAAACTTCTTTGCTTCCTTTATAAGTTCAGACCTGTCATCGCTTTTTAATATATCAAGCTTGCGCTTTGCTTCCTTAATATAACTGAGAGTATCGGCAAGATTCCTTGTTCCTCCGAACATAACTTCCGTACCTCTTGGCAAATCGACTATTTCCTGGAATATATACTTAATGGCATGTGATACAGCTACTGCCTGCTCTGCTTCCTTTCCGAGATTCTCATTGTACATTTTAGTTTCAAGTTCCATTATACTTGAATTGTACTGAAGCTGGTTCATTCTCTTGGGGAAATCAACCCTGTCATTGGTAGCTATAAGCTGTGCTATATGATTCACAAACCAGTTTGCAGAAGGGTCTATCTTAAACTCTCCGACACTTCCTGTAAATCCTATTGCACTTAACATTGTATGATATGTTCTCATGGAAACTACAGGAGAAACATCCTTTACAAACTTGTCTCCGAGTGCAAGAGCTGGTTCTCCCATCATAGGATAAGTACCATCTGAATTCTCATCTTCGTTCATACCCATATAAGTCTGCATGAATTTAAGATGTATCTTTTCATTTGTTACAAAAGCCTCTTTCCATCCTATACTCTGCTTCTGTTCATCTGTTGCTGTTATACCCATGCTTTCCATAAGACGGTACATCTGGTTAACGTATTCACCATATATCTTTGACATTGTTTCAGTAACAGTCTTCCAGTCTTCATCACTGTACAGTTTCTTGTCCTGCACGTACATACTTACCACATCCACATCATAATCCTTTCCTACAGCCTGTATATAGTCAGAAGGAAGAACTATCTTGTTTGTTGCAGACAGACTTTCAGACAGTATAGAAGCTATCTCAAAGGAATTACCACCCATAAGTGAGTCAGTAGGAGTAATGGATATAATAGTCTTATCGCCTGTTTTCAGTCCGTGCTTCCTTGCAATGTCAGAAGAAATCATACAGTAACCTTCTTTGAGCAGACCTGTAGTCCTATCTATCTTCTGATACAGCCTGTTTTCTATCCAGTCTTTCGTTTCTTTGTCTTCTGTAAACAGGAAATTACTGGCACTACGTACTTTTTTCTTATCTATTCTGTATAATCTGTTTATATTTTTTTTCTGCTGTTCTTCAATGTGATTATTGTAAGCATCAGCCATATTGTCATAAAGATCATTGTAAGTCTTCTGATGTTCTTCTATGTATTTATTTGCATTATCCTTTTCTTCCTGAGTAAGTTCTTCGTCATTCAGACTTTCTTTCATCTGAAATACATTACTATTAAGTGCATTCAGATGTTTTATACAGTCTCTGAAATTTGAACTGCCGACCTTTATATCAGGTACAGCTTTCTGAAGTATAGGACTGTCCAGAGGCTCTTTCAGAATCTCTGTTGCTATAAGATACCTCATTTGCGATATACGGGCAGTTGTAAGGAATCCGGTATCAGGAGCAATAACAGGCATGGAACCTCTGGATGTATATTTGAAAGCATCCATTACTTTGCTGTTTATATTTGAAGTAATTATGGGTATAAGTGTAGCATGGTCTAATAACTTACCAAGTCTTGCAGCCACTTCCTCGTCAGTACCCGTAAGCTGGTCTCCGAGTATCTCTACAATCCTTCTCTGCTGATTGCTGAGTGCATTGGCTTTCATATTCTGAAGCATGGCTATCAGTTTCTTTTCATTTGTAACAAAGTCCTTTATTTCATCATTAAGATTCTTTGCTATATTCTCAACAACCCTGTTCATAGCTTTTATAAACTTACCTTCAGGGTCTGTCTTTTTCAGTACAGGATTGATTTCAGTAAGTCCTGATGTATTGACAAACTGCATAAGTCCCTTTACTTCAGACTTTGCAGATCCGCCTTCCTTGATACGATAGAAATTCTTAATCGGTATCGGTATAATTCTGTCTGCTAAAATAGGCTTGTATAAATCAGAACCTTTCACTGTAGGATATCTTGCTGTATCTTTATTTATCATAGCTCCGTTCTTCTCGGAATCATCTATGGTAATCATAGCTATATCATTTGCCAGCATCCATGCCCCGATAGCATCCTTCTCTGATATACCATGCATTGCATGCTTAATAAACATACTCCCGTAATCAACAAAGTTATTTAAGTCCCCTGATTTGAGTATTCCGAACAGTTCTTTGTAAACCCTGTCAAATTTACCAATTACATAGAAAGAAGCTCCGTCTCCTCTTGGTTTGCCTGCAATAGCATTCCTTAGAAGCTGTTGTATAGGTATCTTTGCAGAAACAAGGTTGCCTTTATCATCTTTTATCTTATATCCTGCGTCTATTAATATATCATCTGTAAGAGTATCAATAACTATTGTCTTTGCTATTATTCCTTCTTTCTGGTCATAATAGAATCCTCTAGGAGGCTGTCCGAGAATAGGCTTTTTCACAATTTTATATGTGATTATGAGCCAAAAACGCGACGTTTTTTTATGACCTTGCTATTCTCGGACAAGCTCCTAGGTCTTTTAGGGTCTTTTGCATCCTTCAGATTCAGTCTTTCAAGAATTTCATCGTCCTGACTTATATACTGATTATCAGATACCAGATAACTTCTTTTCATCAGAGTCGCAAGATTCATCCCAAGAGTACGTGCAGTCTTTGCAGAGTAACTGCTTATATTCTCAACTGAATTCCCCAGTCTTAGTTCCTCAATCATCACACGGACTGCATTACTTACCTTACCTGCATAGGCCAACTCCTCCTGATATAACTTACCAAGATGTTCTTTATGTATCCTTGCAATTTCATCTATGACAGAAGTGTCTATATTACCTGTAATCTTAAATATAGGTATAGTGGACTTATCGCCATATACATTGGTATATATATATCTTTCTGTTTCTCCCTTGGGATTTTTATATTCATACAGCAGTCTGGAAAGATCTGATGATTCCATACCCCTTGCATCATGGAAACCTTTGAGTTCTCCCTGATAGCCATTTGTAAACCCGTTTATATAAACCAGTTCAACTTTACATCCGAGAAGCCTGCCAAGAGGTTCGAGAAATCTTTCCATAAGACTGCCTGCTCTGTTGGTATTCTTTGTTCTCCCGATAGTATTCTTATATGCACCTTTGTTCTGCTTCAGCTCCAGAAGAGATACAGTCTTACTGTCATTCTCCCCAATGGATGAATAGACTATATCAAGTACAGTCTGCTCTTTCTTGATACTGTTCATATTCCACAGCATTCTGAGTCTTTTGTTTACAAACTCATCAAAAGTCATCTTATGCTTCTCTGAATGCTCCCATTCAGCATACAGTGCATTCTTTATATTGTTTTCTGTATCTTTTTTAAGCAGTATATCCCTGAATGACAAAAACTCGGTAAATGTAAATCTCTGTATAAATTCGATATAATCCTTTCCTGTTATATCTCCCCCGAGTACCTGCTTCATGGCTACTGCAAGTGCCCTGACATTTCTGAGTTCTATAATTATATGACTGTCTGTAAGTTCTATGCTTACCATATCATCAGGAGTAGCAGTGTCATTGTCATCATCAGAAGTATTCGGAATATCAGTATTAGAAATATACTTATCATAGTAGTCATCAGGCAACTGTACTGTTTCGTTTACAGCAGTTCCGGCTTTTAGTACTTTTGCAGTCTCTGTCTTTGCAGGTTTTGTAGGAGCTGTCTTTGCAGCCAGTGCAAGTATAGCTTTTCTGTCTCCGTTCTCGTCTCCCCAGTCCATTTTCTTATTTGTAGCAAGAGATATAATGATACCTTTCTGCGTTGCCAGATAGTCCTTGCTCTTATATGATACCAGATTTGCTTTCCCTGTAAGGAATTCAAGATTATCTGCTGATATAGACTTCTTTGCATCGGTTCCTTCCTTCCATGGACTATATATCTGGATAGTTCCGTTGTCATTTGCCTGTATTATTATATAGGGTTCATTCTTATACTTTACAAAGCTGCCTATTCTGGAATCAGAAACATATTTAGTCTGTACGGGAGTGTCCCCGACAACTGCTTCATCCGTAACAGTCTCATCTTCATCAGATATTTTTCTGGTCTCACTAATATGGGTAGGGGCAATTGCTCCGGGTTTACCTTCTAATTGTTTGATCTTATCTAACAGTTGTTCTCTTGTAAAATTATCGTATTTGCTTTTAGCCATGGTTGAAGATTATTTTGGAATTTTTAGTGCTGATTGGCGGAGTATTTCCTCAGGTAGAAAGTTATCACCGTTATCGGCAAAAATATGGACAGGTTCTGCCATAGTTTAATAAAATATTTGAGATGTAAATTTAGTCCATTTTTTAGCTAAACGAAACTAATTTTAAACGTATAAATTACCTCTGATATTGCTATGAAAAAATCTTCCATATCGGGATATTTCAATAAAACAGGGTATATCAAATCATTAAAGAGGCTGTCTCGAAAGTCAGAGATCTCGTAAATAAATTACGTTTTCGTGTCGATTTCGCAATATAATTTATAGAAAAATGACTTATGGGGCAGCTTCGGAGAGAAAGGTATGGAACGGACTTATATTATGCAAGAAAAATAATCACGTATGTTACACGAAATTCATCAGGACTATGATTCGTGTATCACTATGATCAATATAACAGCACAGAACAATCTGAAATAAATCCCCGCTTAAAAAGAAAAATAAATACAGGGAACAACTCTGCCCTTATCCGTGAAATCTGTGTAATCCGTGATTCAGAGCTGTGATTAAAATGATTTCCCAAAAGAGAATGCCAAATCATAAAAATCATTTAATCACAGTCCGGCCAACTTTTTGACTAATATTTCCTGCCCGTTACTTGCTCCTCCGGCAGAGACTGGTATATACCGGCAGAGTTGCATAATAATTTAATGAGATTTTTATATTTCATGGGAATAACTTAAATTGGCAAAAGATATTTAACAATTACAGGCAGTTTGTATAAATGGAAACGGATATTATAAATAAAATCAATCTTGAGCTGAGCCGGAAGTTCGATGATTATGCCGGCATTTATTTCTTTGGTTCAAGAACGACTGAAATTTTTACTGCTTCAAGCGACTATGACATCGTCATCATTTTTACAGGTTCAGACTATGAAAAACAGATGGAGACTGCAGGCCTGATTGCAAGAATTGAATATGAAGAAAATATCAGTATTGATTACAAGATTTTAACATCCGGCGGAAAACGCAGCATTGATTATATCAGAAGCAGGGTAAATCCTGTCTTTATACAGCAGGCAATAGATAAAGGACATTACTTTGGACGAATTTAAGACAATTCTTATCAATAACTGTATCAATAAATCCAGGGAAGCAGTCGAAGACGCTGAATTTAATTTTAATAATGAACGTATCAGCACAGCACTCAACAGAATATATTATTCGGTATTTTATTCGGTACTTGCGCTTGCATATAAAGACGATTTTATAACATCAAAGCACCTTCAGCTAAAGGGCTGGTTCAATAAGAAATATATATATATGAAGAGAAATGCTTTGAGGAGAAAATGCTGAAGATTTATCAGAAGGCTTATAATGACCGGCAGGAATCAGATTATAAAATAATAAATTCAGGGGATATTAGTAAAGCAGATATAGAAAGATCGTTGGAGGATGCAAAATATTTCAATAATACTATTTATTCATTTATAAATGAACTTTTCTCATTATAGGCTGCGTCATTCAAACGACCTGGCATTTGCCCCGGATTGTTAAGCTAAAAAAGAACCCGCCAAATCATTTAATCACAGGAAACACAGTCCGGACAATATAATCTAAACGTTGGTATGCCTGTTGTCCCAATGCTGTCAGATTCAGGTACAAAACCTTTTATTGCGCCCCCTTCTCAGGGCTTTGGGGTTATCGGGGGGTATTTATTTTTCACAGGGCGCTGCTCCTGAAAAACCATGAAGGAGTTGTTGCAGGGACTCCTAAAGTCGTTGCGTGGTAACCTAAAGTTGTTGTATGGCAGTCTGGAGTCGTTGTAAAATCTTTCAGAGTCGCTGCAGGGAAGCGGGCAGTCCTGTTGCCGGCTTTTCAGGTTCTGACGCCGGGGTCCGGAGTCGTTGCAAAGTAGTCCGGAGTAGTTGCGGGAGTGTCTAAAGTCGCTGCGCGGCAGTCTAAAGTTGTTGCGGGGACGCCTAAAGTGTTTGCGTGATAGTCCGGAGTAGTTGCAGGGACTCCTAAAGTCGTTGCGTGGTAACCTAAAGTCGTTGTATGATAGTCTAAAGTCGTTGTAAAATAGTCTGGAGTCGTTGCAGCGAAGCGGATAGTCCTGTTGCCGGCTTGTCAGGTTCTGACGCCGGGGTCCGGAGTCGTTGCAAAGTAGTCCGGAGTAGTTGCGGGAGTGTCTAAAGTCGTTGCGCGGCAGTCTAAAGTTGTTGCGTGGAGGGCTAAAGTGTTTGCGCGATAATCCGGAGTAGTTGCAGGGACTCCTAAAGTCGTTGCGTGGTAACCTAAAGTTGTTGTATGGCAGTCTAAAGTCGTTGCGCGATGGCCTGGAGTTGTTGTAAAACAGTCCGGAGCAGTTGTGGCAAACCATTTAGTCCCGTTGCCGTGTTATAATATCGTTGCGTGATGGTCTGGAGTCGTTGCAGGGACTCCTAAAGCCGTTGCGTGGTAACCTAAAGTAGTTGTATGGCAGTCTAAAGTGTTTGCGCGATGGTCTGGAGTCGTTGTGTGGCAGTCTGGAGTTGTTGTAAATTTGTCTAAAGTCGTTGCGCGGCAGTCTGGAGTCGTTGTAAATTTGTCTAAAGTCGTTGTGCGGACACCTAAAGTGTTTGCGTGGAGGGCTAAAGTGTTTGCGCGATGGTCCGGAGTCGTTAAAGATGATGCTGAACAAAGTCTATGAAAGTAATCCTGTTTCACTTTTTCGGGTTTTCCAGTTTTAAAATGTTCTCTTTGTACTGAGCCATATTGTAACCGTAAAAGAATGCGGGTCTTACTGTGTGGTTTACTATGTAGTGACTTTCGATTTTAACTACATAGTGATTATGTATTTCTTAAAAACAAGAAATTATCAGAAACAAAAAAGCCTCAGATTCGATTGAATCTGAGGCTTTTAGTGGGCCCAGATGGGCTTGAACCACCGACCTACTGATTATGAGTCAGCCGCTCTAACTCACTTTCAGGCTGAATTCGCATCTTTTAAGGCTACTGCATGGTAAAGTACATAGTGAAACCGGAGAAACCTATGTATCTGTTAAAACCCGACACACGTTCACCGTTCTACCGTCTGGCATATTTATCACCTGACGGAAAGCTGAGACAAATCAGCACACGCCAAAAAACAAAGTCATCTGCTTTGAAGTTTCTGAAGAACTTTTCAGAGACACAGACCGCACTTCCTGAAATTGTGCCTATGTCATTACAGGATTTCGCAAGCGAGTATCTCGAATACTGTCGCTCCAAGTTTTCCAAGAGCTACACACGAGGTATTGACCTTTCATTCACACACCTGACAGAGGCAACCGGTAACCTGCCATTAAAGGACGTATCATTGAACATCTTATCAAAGTTCATTCTAAAGGTCTATGTAAAAGCCAAGTACTCCGCATCCGCGCACTTCCGTAACTTACGCGCCGCATTCAATTATGCTGTTGACCGCGAGTATATCCAGACCAACCCGCTGGATAAATTCAAGTTCCCGACCATGCCGAAGCCGGTCGCGGATTTTATTGATGAAAATGAGCTGTTGAAGATACTTGCGTGTGTTAGTAGTGAGGACTTGCGCGATATGTACGTGATTTACTTCTATAGCGGAGCACGCCTTACCGAGCTTATAAATTTAACCTTTGATAACGTTGACCTAAACGGACGGTTCATCAAGATTGCCAACTCTGAAACCTTTGTAACTAAAACGAAATGTGAAAGGCTTATCCCTGTACATAAGGCAGTCTATGATATTCTTATCAAAAAGCAGTCATCAGGCAAAGGACTTGTATTTAGCAAAGGCGGAATGAGGTTCAATGGTGACTATGTTAGTAAGAATTTCAAGAAAGCCGTCCGCCTTGCGGGGTTCCCTAACCTACACCTGCATCAGTTAAGACACAGCTTTTGTTCCAACCTGATAAAGAGGAACGTTTCTCTAAGTGTGGTGATGCAATTGGCGGGACATACAAATTTATCCACAACACAAAGATACCTGCATGTTAAGACTCAAACTCTTGTCGATGCAGTGGATACTTTAAGGTAGCATTCAGAGGAAATAGGCTACTCGGCAACGGTTGACTTTCCCCATAAATTGAATTAAATTTATATAGTAAGGAGTAACCACAAAATAGAAATTTATAAAAGTCCCTTGTTTGCCGGAGAATATCTCCGCCCGCGTGGTTACGGGTTTACTGGCAGGCAGGGGATTTTTTATTTATTTACAGGTGATGTTATGGAAAATGAAATAGATATGGGCGAACTGATGAGTATGCTGGCAAATGAGGGCGAAACGTCTTATACGGATGAATTTGTTGACCTTGCACTTAAACTAAATCCCGCAGACATATTGACACATGCCGTAATACTTGATGAAGCACTTGGGTTTATACTGGATGAAGTTCTTACGGCTGAATATTTTACAGAGCCGAACTCCAGACGACAGTATATAAACCGGTTTTACTCAACATTCTATGGGGCAGTTTACATAATTGGCGGGCGGGAACTGCTGGCGAAGAATGCAAACCTGCTTTCAGTATCCGTTGAACAAATTAAACAAATAGAAGCCGGCGCAGATATTCCGAAAGGAGCGCGGGGATTGAATGCCCCCGCGAATGAAGCAGCTGTCAGATACGTAAATGACCGCGTCAGGGAAGCCTTATGGATTATCGAAGCAAGCGATGAAAAACGTAAGGAAGTCATGGAGAAAATGAATTCAAGAGAACTGCTTGCTATGCACGGAGGAAAATTTATCAGCGGAAAAGTGAGTAGCGAAAAAGAAAAATTATATATCGGGATACAGAAAATATTAAAAGAGAGACAGCGCGATGGAGAAAGAGAAAACGTTAAAGGTGCTGTAGGAATATATTTCAAAAGGAATAAGTCGGAGTATAACAACTATAAGTCGGACAGGACAGGAAAGGTTAATGAAGCGTCTATTGCCAAAACTTTCAGGAGTTACAGACCCAAGTTATTAAATAAATATCCTGAATTAAGATTTTAAGAGAAGTTTACGGACTTCTCTAAAAGGGAAGTTTACGAAGACTTCTTTTTTACCCGTGTAAGTTTGTTACAGGAAATACAAAAAATTCCTCTGACAAAATCTAAATAGAAAGTTTCTTTAAGCCCGTTAAGAAAAAAGCATTTTGTCAGAGGTGCTATTTCCGCTTGACGGGCTTTTTTTATTTTAAAGGTAATATTATGACAGAACTATCATTCGAGCGCACAAGCTCAAGACCACACATTCTAAACGTCCATCTCAAAACCGGAGGCAAGGGCCGGCTTATCGGAGTTATCGATGAGTCCGGAGAGGGAACATTTCTAAGCAGGCGAACCGAAAAGCATCTATTCAGGAAAACGAATTCGTTTGGGATAAATTACGAATTACTGGCAAGTCCTGGTGTTCAATTCAAATGGATTATCCTTGATTTCAACGGGCAAAAATATGTTTCGAGCCGTCAATATTTTTTGAAGAAAGGGTCGGCAATGCAGTTTGGAAATTTCGAATTGCAATTGTTCGTTCAGCTTGAAAAATTAAACGTTATGATAGCCCGCGCTTTCGAGGCTTCGGAGCAGGTTAAGGCAATTGAAGGAAAACGTCCTGATTTATTCGATGAGGTGATTTGATGGAATTACTGCCTGAAATATTTTACATTATGAGGCTCGACCTTAATCGCCAGTTGAATCAATTGCGCAAATCTTACGATTCGGATGATGAATATTTTGCATCACTTAAGCCGGGTGTAGTGGAGCGGATTTTAGAACTGGGTAGCAATTCGGCCGAATTAACGACCTTGCTTAGGGAGGAATCTAATGACTGACTTTAATATCTCTTATGCAGACAGGATAACCAGCGCCTACACTGTCAGGAACCTGTCTGAAATTGTTGAGATGATGCGGATTGACGCGGATTTACGGGCGAAAACTGAACTCGTCCGCGCGCAGTCTGATAAATCCAGGCGCGGGGAATTGAAGAAAACCACACTTCCGCACATTGTACCGGCAAGACTCAAGGATGGGAAGAGGAATGCGGAATCAGTCATAAGTAATCAGTTCCTTATTTTCGATTTGGACAATATATCAGAGCCGGACGCTTATAAAATCTCAAAATCAGTCAGGACAAAGCCAAATCTTTTTTTAATGTTTACCAGTCCGTCCGGATGGCCAAGATTGAAAATTGTCTATAAGCTGGCGCGTCCGCTGATAAATCAGACAGACTACGGATTTGTGTATGACTACTATTCAGCGAAGTTTGAATCTGAGTACGGAGTATCCTTAGATAAAGGAGGACGACAGATTTCTCTTGGTTTTTACGCAACGTCCGACCCGAACCTGTTTTATAATCCCGTAGCTGAGGTTTTGAACGATTTAATCCCTATAATCGAGCGGGACCGTAAAGTCCTATCCGAACCGGTGATAACAGACCTGTCAGGACTGCCCGCGCTTTCGGAATTCTTGAAGGGACAGATTTCAGCGGGACTGAGTGAATATGTGAGGGTACTTTATGGACTTGCGAGTCTCGGAGAATCGGGGCGCGAATTCTTCCACATAATATGTGGCGACAATGCAACTTATCGCCAGGACACTCAGGAGAAGCTTGGCAAGGATTTTGATTATGCTCTGAAACATTACGATTCGACCCGTGAGGACTCAATCAGGATAAATTCGTTATTCCATCTGGCGCGGAGAAAGGGTTTCCGTCCGCAGTTCGTGAAATTGACAGAGTTCGGGCTGACATCCGAGATGGCGCGGATGTTCGGGGACAATCTGAAATATTGCGCCGACCTTGATGAGTGGCTATCGTGGAATGGGTCGAAATGGGAACCCTGTTCTTACGGTCGAGTTGTAGATTATTATAAAACCATGCTATTGGAGTTGAAGCAACGGGGCAATAGTATTAAGGATGAATCATTCCTTAAGAGATATACCGGATTTCTGAATTTATGCGAGACCGATAATAGCTTAACCCGGGTTTCAAAATTGTTAAAGTTTGAACCAAATATCCGCGTGGAGCTGGCAGAGCTTGACCACGATGGGAACTTATTAGGAGTCCAAAATGGAGTTATAAAACTGTCCGACAACGGGAAAATACTATTTGACACAAGCACACCCGATGACATGTTAACTAAGACGTTGGGATGCGATTTTAACCCTGATGCCAAATGTCCGAGATTTAACAGGTTTCTGGCGGAGGCTCTGGGTGATGATTCTGTAATCGGATTTTTACAGCGGTATATCGGGTATGCCCTGACATCAGGTACGGACGCGGAAGTTTTGGTTTTCCTTTTCGGCTCGGGCGGGACGGGCAAGTCCTTATTTTGTGATGTCTTGTCAATGCTTTTCGGTGATTATTTTCAGAGAACCGGAATTGAATTATTATTAATAGGACGGGATAAGGGTTCTAGCGAGCCCGCCCCGGAATTGTTGAAATTAAACGGGGCGCGGATGGTTGTTCCCGATGAAATTCCAAGCCAGAGGACGTTCAACGACTCCGCAATAAAGAATTTAACAGGCTCTGACCCGATAACATCGAGACAACTTTACAGTAAGAAATATCTGACCTTTACTCCAAGTTTTAAGCTGCTGCTATATGGGAATAAACAGCCCGCATTAAAATCAACTGACCTAGGAGCCTGTCCGACAATTCAATATTCCGCAAATATTGCCAAGACGGCCTGA
>JBAXDX010000061.1:0-17345 GCA_037140715.1 Ignavibacteria bacterium | reverse complement strand
TCTGATATTTCTTTAACTGTTCATCGTTTTCTCTTAGTTCTTCCCGGTTTTCTTCGGTCTCCTTTGGACTTCGACCCAAGATACTGCAACAGATTCATCACTAAGACCCTTTATATGTTTATTACCAGGGAACCTGCGACAACTCCTGGTAAAAGTGACGGGTCTCCCTGACTCTTATTCTATATCTTATTGTTTATTATGACTTTGGGACTTTTTCAGCAGACTCTAAATAAATCGAGCTGACTTGCAATAACAATGGCTAAAGTTTAGTTTTAGCCATTCAGGTTTTCAGTGTTTTATTGATCATTAAAGTTACATTTTATTATGAGGCAACCGGTACACCCGATAATTCTGTCCGGGAGAGGACTATCCTGAATGGATTATCTCTTTCGAATATTTATCAGGAAGTAACTTTTTTGTAAACTTTCAGCCTAAAATTATTTTTGGGTAGTTGCTTTATGAAAACTATGCGATTTTTAACATAGCAGAGTGTGATTATGAAAAAAATGTGCTCTGTTTTGAGTCTTTTTCACATAATTCCAAATCAATCGAGACCCTGTTCAGTCAGCCATCTTTCAGCATCAATCGCTGCCATGCAACCTGAACCAGCCGCGGTGATTGCCTGCCTGTAGTTTTTATCGGCAACATCGCCGGCAACAAAAATACCTTCAATATTTGTTCTGGTTGTCCCGGGATTTACGAGTAAGTAGCCGGCATCATCCATATCGAGTATGCCCTTGAATATATCAGTATTTGGCTTATGTCCTATTGCTAAAAAAACTCCATCGGTTTTTATTTCCTCAAGTGCGCCATTCTTTACATTCTCAATTATAGCTCCGGTTACAAGCTTTCTGCCGTTTTCATCAGTTCCGGTAACTTCCTTAATCACACTATTAAGCATAAACTTGATTTTAGGATTTTGCTTAGCGCGCTCAAGCATGATTTTAGATGAACGGAACTCATCACGGCGGTGAATAACAGTTACTTCGGAAGCGTGCCTGGTAAGATAAACAGCTTCTTCCATTGCGGTATCGCCACCACCAACTACGAGGACACGCTGATTCTTAAAGAAAAACCCATCGCACGTTGCGCAAGCCGAAACGCCATGCCCCATAAATTTGTGCATACTCTCGATGTCAGGCAGTTTCGCGGAAGCTCCGGTTGAAATTATGATAGCATCGGCTGTGTAGATTTCATCATAAGACTTAACCGTAAAAGGACGTTTGGAGAAATCAACGGAAGTAACTTCCTTGAAATATAATGTTGCTCCAAAGCGTGTTGCCTGCCCGCGCATGTTATCCATAAGCCTGGGACCCTGAATGCCTTCCTCATAGCCCGGATAGTTTTCAATTTCGGTTGTAATTGTAAGCTGTCCCCCTGGCTGCATGCCCTCAAATACCACAGGGTTCATGTTAGCTCTGGCATTATAAATCGCGGCAGTAAGTCCTGCCGGACCTGAACCAATTATCAATACCTTAAAATGATTATTTTTAACTTCTGTCTCATTTTTATTTAGACTATTTAATGTGTCTCTCATTTTACTAATTTTCTCCATTTATATATATGATTAGATTCTTTTGGGGACTGTAAGATTCATTCAATTTGATTTATATCAGGGTTTCAGAAACGATGCATTCCGTTTCAGTCCTTTTAGTCTGGCTCTAAGCAACGGACTGTCCTTAAATACTCTCTTAAATTCGATATTCTCCATTTCCAAAACTTTATCAAGCAACAATTCTTTGTTACCATTGGTAGCACAGAACAATAATTCGTTCGTTCCGGATGCAAGTTTAATATTCCATGGACAGACTTCCTGACAAATATCACAACCAAACAGCCAGCCTTGGAATTTACCTTTAAACTCAGGAGCTATTTCCCCCTTATTTTCAATTGTAAGATATGATATACACCTGTTTGCATCAACTATGTATTCGTCAATGATGGCGTTAGTCGGGCAGGCATCGATACAGCGCGAGCAGGAGCCACAATGGTCGGAGGTCTGTCTGCCGTAATTAAATTCACGGTTAGTAATTATTGTGGCAAGGAATACCCAGCTTCCCAGTTCTGTTGTAATCAGATTAGTATGCTTTCCAATCCAGCCAAGTCCCGCCCTTTTAGCCCAGACCTTATCCATAACTGGTCCGGTATCGATATAAGGTGTTGCGAAAAACTCCTGGTCAATGGTTCTAAGCTCCGCAATCAGCTTCTCCAGTTTTTTCCGGATAATTAAATGATAATCTTTATTATAGGCATAACGGGATATCTTTCCATTTTCAGCATCGCCTGAGTATTTCTCTTGTGAATAGTAATTTATGGCAAGCGAAATAACACTCATAGCCCCCGGAAGTATTTTCCCGATGTCCTTCCGCCTGTCGATATTCTTTTCCATATATTCCATACCGGCGTTATACCCATTCTTAAGCCACGATTCAAGCTTTTCAACTTCATCAGACAAAATATCCGCGCGTGCAAAGCCCACAAGATCAAAGCCCAAAGCTTTCGCTCTTTCTGTTACTATTTCATTTGTAATAGGCATCTTTATTAAGTTTCTTTACCTTGTCAGATATTATGAAATAAAAAAACCGTAAGTACCTGTTTATCAGAGAGGCTCTCACGGTTTTTGTTAATCCGTATAAATATTTAGGATTAAATATTACCTGCCGAGTGAATCGAGATATTTTTTTTTCGTCATTAATTGTTCATCTGTTTCTACATGGTCAGTATCAGGAACGCAACAGTCAACCGGGCAGACGGCGGCACACTGTGGTTCATCATGAAACCCCTGACATTCGGTACATTTATCGGGAGCAATATAGAAATAATCATTTGAAAAGAAACCTGTAGCTCCTGAGGGGGCAGCATCACCTTCACCGTATGATTTACCAGCCAGACTCCATTCATTTCCACCTTCGTAAATAGCTGTATTCGGACATTCAGGTTCGCACGCGCCACAATTGATACACTCTTCAGTTATTTTGATAGCCATATCACTAAACTCCTATTTTTTCTTTGTTACAAAATATATTAGATTCAAAAACATTCAAACTCACCATGAATATTACAAAAACTGATTGAAATATTCAAAATATACTCAGGATTCGGCTTTCTTACCAGCTTCCGCTGGAGCCGCCACCGCCGAAAGAACCTCCGCCACCACTAAATCCGCCACCTGAGCCACTGCCAAAACTTCCACTCCCGCCACCTGAGCCTCCACCATAGAATACAAATCCGCCACCGTGTCTGCCACGGAAAATAAAACTCAGAATAATGATAATAATAAAGATAATAATTGAGCCGAAGTTCTTACCGTTATTAGTACCCTTTCTTTCGGATGCAGCTTTGTATTCACCTGCGGTGGCGGCTTTAATCGCATTAACACCAGACTTAATTCCCCCGAAGTAATCGCCACGTTTAAAGTATGGTTTTATCTCATTGCGGATAATCGAGCTGCTTACCGCATCGGGAACCGCACCTTCAAGTCCGTAACCTACTTCAATCCTGAGTTTCTTCTCATCTTTAACTATAAGCAACAGAAGTCCGTTATTATTTTTCTTACTGCCTATTTTATTCTGAGCCACAGTCTGGTAAGCATAATCCTCAATCGGGTAGCCGTTCAGACTTGGAAGCATTAAAACGATAATCTGGTTTGTAGTTGTATCGCTGAAAGCGCGGAGGTCATTATTCAGATAGGAAATCTCCTGGCTCGAAAGGGTATTTGTATAATCAGTCGCCCAAGCCTCAAGGTTATAAACCTTAGGCTGGGCAATTAAAAAAGACTGGAAGAGAAGTACTAAAAGGAATAATTTCTTCATACTTAAACTTAAAACTCGACTTTGGGAGCATTCTCAGCACCGGGTGCCGATTTGAAGTATTGTTTCTCTTTAAAGCCACTAACACCCGCAAATACGAATGCAGGGAATCTCTTAATCCTGGTATTGTAGTCCTGAACGGTCTGGTTGAATTTCATTCTTTCAACAGATATCCTGTTTTCAGTTCCTTCAAGCTGAGCCTGAAGACTGAGGAAATTTTCATTAGCCTTTAGATTAGGATAATTCTCAACAGTAACCAGCAGTCTTGACAAAGCTCCGCTAAGGTTATTCTGAGCGGACTGAAAGCGCTGGAAAGCCTGCGGATCGTTCAATATCTCAGGTGTGGCTTTAACTGCGCCAACGCTTGCCCGCGCTTCAGTTACTTTGGTTAACACTTCTTTTTCAAAATTGGCGTAACCCTTAACAGTACTCACAAGATTTGGAATCAGGTCAGTTCTTCTTTGATATTGATTTTCTACCTGACTCCAGGCCTGATTGACGCTTTCATTTAACGTAACAAGATTATTATATACACCGATACCCCATATTACGAGTACAGCAATAACAAGCAGTATAACAACAACAATTGAACAACCTATTAATAATCCCTTTTTCATTAAACCTCCATAAAATATTCCGCGTAATAGAGACTCTGTGTCACTCACAAATTTGCTTTCATTCAAAGTTTTTCATAACCAACGCTAAAATAAGAAAAATATTTTAAAAACACATTAAATTAGTCAGTACGGGTGTACAACAAATTTTTCTCAATAAAAGAATAATACAGAATGAAAAAACAGAAAATAGCATTTTATTGTGCCTGAAGGAAAATTTATCGGACGCAATTATTTCCATATAAAGCATTTTTTTTTAGTACACAAGCAGTTTCTGCCCATACACAAGCAGTTTCTGCCCGTACACAAGCAGTTTCTGCCCGTGCACAAGCAGTTTCTGCCCGTGCACAAGTGATTTCTGCCTGTACACAAGCAATTTCTGCCCGTACACAAGCAGTTTCTGCCCGTACACAAGCGATTTCTGCCCGTACACAAGCAGTTTCTGCCCGTGCACAAGCAGTTTCTGCAATTCACCAAACCTGTCCCGAAATAAAATATGCCATTTATGAACGGGAAAGAGCCTTTTTGGTAATTGTATTAATAATGCAGGAACGTAAGACGGGTTTTATACTGTTAGCCGGGAGCCTCATAAATTCTGAATGCACTTCTCCGGTAAAATTTTTGGCAGGTCCGTACCGGATGTACGACAAATTTTTCTTTTGGTTATCAACTCCGGGAACAGGCAGGGGCGGGAATATGTCAGCAACAGGACTTCGGCCCGTGTAACAGTAAAAATGAGCATGATCAACAGGGAAATCTATCGTACATCCGTCAGTCCGCAAACGGGTCGGAACAGACTATGGTTTTGGTCCTTTGTAATTATACTGTACATAAATTAAAGCTTTGTCCGATATTCTCTTGTTCTTTTCTACAGCAAATTTTTCAGCATTCTGAATATTGCCGTGATGAAAACGTAAGAAAAGTCCGGAGTTAATAAATCCGTCAAAAACACGGTCTGCAACAAAGCTCTCTGCGCTCAGGCATCCAAATAATCCGGCCCAGCCCAGTGACATTAGTCCGGAGAGATATTCGCCCGTATAAATTTGTCCGGACCCTGGTAAAATATAAGAAATTACTTTGGCGAATGACACGGAATATTTATCCTTTACGACCTTATCCGACAACTCTTTAAGCGGGTGATTATCGCTGATTTTACCAAACTGAAGAGAGGCTTCATCCCACATATCCATGAACATATAGCTCCAGCCTTTCCAGTAAATTATCTCTCTTTGCATGTTTGAGAAATGCTCGTCCCGCTCAAGCTGATTCAGGAGATTTAAGGATTGTCCTGCGGTATGGCGAAGAATGTTGCACTTTACAACTTCAAGCTTTGCCTGAAACAGTAGCGAATCATTACGAGCGTACATTTGCGAAATAGTAAAATACTTAACCGCATCGTTTAGCCTGGCGCCGCTTTTATAGCTTTGGGCAATCAGGTAATTAGCTTCAAAATTATACGCACCGGACTTATCAAAGAACAGCAGGCGCTTCAGCTCTGTTATGGCATCAAAATATTGTTCGCTCTTAAACAGCTCTTTCGAATAATCATACTGTTCTTTTATATAATCCTGAGCGCACAATTCGCCGGAGGATAATAGAACTGGTAAAATGATGACAAGCAGAAATTTATTTACAGAAATTTTCATATTCAGGCAGAAAGTAATTATTCTTATTCAGGTACAGCTTCAGGTCAGAAGTAAGATTAAACTTCACCCGGGCATTATAAATCTGAGCCGAGGCGGCGGAACCGTAAATATTCCCGGCATAAAACAACGCGCCCAGTCCCGTAAAGGCAATAGCGCGGAAGTTATGCCCTGATGCAAAGTTATCACAGGCAAGATAACCTGATAATCCCGTTACAATAGCGATGGTAATGGCATCTCCGTATTCTTCTGTATAAAACTTTCCCGCTCCGGGTAGTAAGGCTGAAAGCATAACCGCTTTCCACAGGCTTTTATACTCCGGGTTCTCCTTCCTGTTAATAAATTCGAGGATTGATTTTCTTTCTGTTGCAGGGAATAGATTTGTAAAGCTTTCGTGCCCTGGCAAAGGCACCTCGTCAAAAAGAAACGAGAGATAATACATCTGTTTTATTTTCTCGTTGTATTTTGCTGATGTTATTTCGCGTTTATCGTAGAGATTTCTTAATCCCGTAAAATCATTGCGTAAGAATCTTCCCTTAAACAATTCCAGCGTTGCTTCGTTTGAAAATATCGATGAACTGCCAAGCAGAAAAAGCAACGACTCTGACTGACTGATTTTTCCAATATATTTATTGCCAAGAGCAATCTTAAACTTGATTGTATCGTTTAATAAAGCCGGAGCGATTCTTTCATACTCGCCAATTGCTCTTAAATAATCCTTCTGGCAGTAAAGATAATCAGCAAAACAGATAATATTTTGTGGTGATGCAAGCGGATATTCTGCCGAATCATTTTCTGTGTATAAACAGCTATATGGATATACCGCGCTTGAAAACAGGATTATCAGAAGGAATATCGGCAGAAACCGTGCGATTGTAAGACCGGGATTATTCATTTACAGTTTCTGTACATGGAATAAACTTTATGTTTTCCTGCCTGAGCGTATAATTCCACACGGGATCATACAGCCGCCCGTTTCGGGAAAAGGGGTAATGATTAATCTTAATGAGATTCATATCTCGCGTAAATCGGTCGGCAAACATCAGCGCGCCCTGAAATATGTCTGTTAACTTAACCGACTGGATAAAGAATAAAGAGCATGAAGGCTGAAACGGGCAGTTATCTCCATCAAGGTCCGAGATGAAAAAATTATAAAGCTTCTTCGAGCCGTCAAGCACGAAGTTGCCGTACTTTCTTTCTCTGCCAGGTTTGGTTCTTACTTCATCGTCCGATGCCGAGTATGGAATATATGCTTTCTCCCATCTTTGCCAGTCTGTTTGAGCAGATAAGGATGAACAGAACAAAATTATACTATATAGAAGCATTCGCGTATGAATATAAACTTCCTGTGATTCATTGTTTGTCTAATCAGGTATGGAAAACCAGAACTAATTCCAAGGATGAACTTAATTATGTTATTTATGAAAAGCAATCGGCTTTTCTTGTATTACCTTTTATAATCCATTTTTTGCAGTTAATTTAACAGTCGAAACAATACTATCAATGTTTTTGAGAAACAAATCTCTTTTTTTTAATGTAGAATTATCAATTATTGCAGAGAGACTGTAATTATTTATTGATTTTTTTTTATTCCTGACATATCTTACTCCCTGTAAATTAGTTTTTAATTATCCGCTATGCGGAAGTTCTATGAGTGTAAGAGTTTCGTATAGTTCCCGCACTAATTTAGAAAAAACAAACAACTTAATATAGAAGGCAATGATGAAAAGAATCTTTTTTATTACAAGTATCTTCGCGCTGTCAATGGTTATCTCAGTCAGTGCTCAGCAGACAGAACCATCTTCAACCGCAAAGATGGATCCGCAGGCAGCAATTTATTATAACAAGGGAATTGAATACATGAAGGCAGGCGATTTTGCCAATGCCGCCACAAGTTTTGATTCGAGTCTTCAGATTTCTAAATCAGCAAAGACCTGCCTTCTGAAAGGTCAGGCTCTCCTGAAAGCTCAGAAAATGGATGAGGCAATAACAGCTTTTAAGGCAACTATTGCTCTTGATGCTAACAATGATAATGCGTACTATTATTTAGGGGATGTTAATGTTACCCGGAAAAATTACAGCGAAGCTATCGCCAGTTATAAAAAAGTTCTGGAAATAACAAAAACTCCATCGATGAAGGAAGAAGCTGAAAAGTCAATTGCTCTTGCCCAAAGTAACGTGGCAATTGAGTTCTATAATAAAGGCAACGAACTTGTCAAAGCAAATAACTTCGATGAAGCTGTAAAAAATTACGACCAGGCTCTTGCAATTTCCAAGGATTATAAGACATATTATCAAAAAGGTCTGACGCTCAGAAAAGCTAACAAGCCTGAAGAAGCAATCTCCGCTCTTAATGCGTGCATAGCCGTTAACGATAAGTTTGACCTTGCTTACCTTGCTCTTGCCGGTGCGCAGGTTACGATTAAGAATTATGAGTCCGCTATAGGCAATTACGAGACAGCTCTCAGCCTGACGGAAAACGCCGAACGCAAAGTTAGTATTAAGGAAGGTATGCTGACGACATACGTTGCTCTGGGTAATTCGTTCCTCAGGGAAAAGAAATATGACAAGGCAATCGAAATATTTAAGAAAGCAACTGAAACCTCTGACCTGGACCAGGCTTATCTCGGACTCGCAAAAGCTTATACTGAAAAGAAGCAGAACGATCTGGCATTAGCCTCGCTTGATAAAGCCGCTCAGTTCAAGAAAACTGTTACCGATGGAGGTCTGGCTTATTATAGAGGTGTTATTTATATGAACAGGGGCGATAAAGCTAAAGCGGTTGAAAACTTTACCGTTGGAGCAAAGGATCCTAACTTCAGGAAAGCCTGTGAATCGCAGATTGCTTTCATGAAAGCTAAGGAAAATATGGATAAGCAGAAAAAAAAATAACAGAAATGAAGTCTGTTATGTATCGGCTCAAAATCTTCGGGCAACAAGCGACTTTCTTAATCTTATCCGAGTTAACAGATTATGAAAGGATGCTCCTTTCCTGATGGATTTATTTACAAAAATGAAACAATTATAGAAGGTGTGTAATGATTTATAACTCAGTACTGGATTTGCTGACTAAAGGTGGCTATACAATCTTTGTGCTTATTTTCTGCTCAATATTATCTTTAAAAGTAGTAATCGAGAAAGCGGTAGTTTTTCAGGGGCTTAAAGAAAAGTATCTCAATGACCTGAAAGAAAAGCTAATGGTCAGCCTTGCTACAGGCGACTTGAAAGAAGCTCATTACATTACCAAATTTACTACCTGGAGATGGCTCTTCTTTACTATAAAGTCGCCAGTTACAAATGTTTATAAGTATATAATAGAAAACTATAAACTCCCGAAGGAAGAACTTCAGGAAAACGCTTTGCGCAGACTTGATAAGGAATTGATAAAGCTGGAACGAGGTCTTGGTATTTTGTCCACGCTCGGTAGCATTTCTCCGTTTATTGGTCTGTTTGGAACTGTAATTGGTATCATCAGGTCATTTCAGGCTCTCTCAGTTAACGAAGCTTCCAGCTATCTTGGCGTAATGAGCGGTATTTCGGAGGCGCTGATCTCAACTGCGGCAGGCTTGCTTGTGGCCGTTCCCGCTGTTATTTTCTATAATTATTTCATTCGGAGCATTAAGCTTTCGATGCCGCTTATGGAAGAGTCGGTTGAAGACCTAATCAGAAAACTTAAGAGTAGCAGTCAAAAGGAAGTGGCAAATGCGAAGGTATAAATTAGATGAAAAAGAATTTTCGGAGATTAATATAACCCCATTTACAGATGTTGTGCTCGTTCTGCTTCTTATCTTTATGATTGCCAGTCCTTTTCTTGTTACCGGCGCACTAAAGGTAAAGTTGCCAGAATCGACTACATCTGAAAACACCGGAGATAAAAGTATCGAGGTTTATCTTAACGATAAGAACCAGATTTACATGAACGACAAGCAGATAAACTTAAGTGAACTTCAGTTAAGTCTGCAGGTTCAACTGCTTAATAAAGTAAATAAGGAAGTAATTATTCAGGCGGATAAAGGAGCGCTTCATGGCAACTTTGTTCAGTTACTTGACGTACTTAAGAAGGCGGGAGCCACAAAATTCCTTATTGCTACGGCAAAGGTAAATAAGTAAATCCGTTCAAAAGTGTTTATTGAACAGGGGCGGTCCGTTGTTGTCTGCTACGGGTAGTCCCTGCCTTATCTTTCCGCCATTTTATTTCACATTCCCTTACACAAAAATGAGATATTACCCCTTATTTTTGTGTATAGTTTTAAGGATAAAAGCCTTAACCTACAAATCCCTTACGCAACGGAACCCGATAAAGTAGTACCAGTAATCAGGATTAAGCTTGCTACGGGAAGTAGCGCGACAGTCATAATCATTCCATGATCCACCACGCAAAACACAATATTCGCCACTTTTCGGCCCGGCTGGATTCTTTTCTTCGCTTTTGCTGTAATAGTCTTCATCATACCAGTCATCGCACCATTCCCATACATTCCCGCTCATATCATATAGTCCTAATTCATTTGGCTCTTTTGCTCCGACTTTGTGCGTTCTGTTTCCGCTATTCCGTCCATACCATCCTACTGTATCTATATTGTTGCTTCCGCTGTATTTGTATCCTTCACTCTTGTTTCCCCCTCTTGCAGCATATTCCCACTCCGCTTCTGTCGGAAGTCTCTTTCCAATCCACTTTGCATACGCAAGCGCATCATCCCAGCTTACATATATTGCCGGATGATCCTTTTCATTGTCGTTTTTAGGGTTTCCATCTGCCCCGCATCGCCAATCCACTTCGTTCTTCTTTCTAAGTCCTGAATTATCCCAGACAACGCTCCATCCATCTTTTTCTGCATTTGTTTTATAACCCGTAGCATTAATAAATTCCTCAAACTCACCTACTGTTACTTCGTACTTATCTATATAAAAACTTCTTAATTCCACCCTGTGTACAGGTTTTTCATTTGTCTCCCCATTCTCATCGCCCATCATAAATTCGCCGCCTTCCACATATACCATGCCCTCTGGGATTGTATTTTTCAAACCATCCTGTGATTGCTCCAGATGACTTTCTAATCGTTCTTCCATTGATAACCTTTTATTTTGTTTAGCATTTGATTTACACCAGACAGATCCACTTCATTAGAATCCAACAAGTATAAAATAAAAATAAAAAAAAACAGCCGAAAACACTACCGTGTAAAAAAAGCCGGCAATCAGATTATGACTGCCAGCTTTATATCTTTGATATAAGAGAAGTACTTCTTTTTTAGAACTCTAATTTACCTTTCATTTTCTTTGAATATTCAAGCACTAATGAACTTGCAACGAATATCGATGAATAAGTACCAATGATGATACCGAAGAAAAGTGTAAAAGCAAATGATCTTAAAACTTCACCGCCAAAAATAAGCAGTACGAATACTGCAAGCAGAGTTGTCGTACCGGTAAGAATTGTACGGCTTAATGTTTTGTTGATAGCATCGTTGATGTTCTTCTCAAGGTCCACAGTCTTATGAAGTTTCATTGTTTCCCTGACGCGGTCGAACACAACCACAGTATCGTTATTAGAGTAGCCGATAAGCGTAAGGAAGGCCGCTACAATGGTCAGATTGATTTCGAGATTAAGCCCTGGTATTACATTGTAAAGCAACGCATAAAGACCTAATGTTATAAGCACATCATGGAACAGAGCAATTACAGCTCCGACAGCAAAGATGAGTTTGAACCTGAATCCAAGATATATAAGAATTACAATAAGAGCAAAGAACACTGCCAGAACAGCATTTGTCTTTAACTCCTGACCGACTTTAGGTCCCACTTTATCTTCTTTAAGCACTTTGAATGCGTTATCAGGCATTTTTTGTTTCAGGTTGTCTTTAATCCAGTCCGAAATACCAACGCGAACTATCATCTGCCTGTTAGAAAGTTCGTTTGATACCTTACCAGCCTGAAAACCTTCTGTATTGAACAAATAGTTGATTACCTGGTTGGCTGTGTCTGCGTTAGCAAACTGATAAGTAATCGAGTTAGCCGATGAGTCAACTTTTTTATAAGGTGCCCCCGGTAATATTTTATTAATATTAGCTTCTATCGCGCTTGTTACCCTTGGGAAAATACCACCTGGTATTTCCTGCATTTCAGTTCTTACAAGCACACCTGTTTCGCGTCCAAAGGTTTTAAGTTCAACATTTCCAAGTCCCATCTTATCTGTATAAGTTCTGAGGTTAGAAATATTAATAGGTTTTTGGAACTCCAGGACTATCTCGGTTCCGCCCTTGAAATCGATGCCAAACTGAAGTCCTCTGATTGCAAGGTTAATGAATCCTAAAAGAAGCAGTGTTCCTGAAAGGATGTAGAAGTATTTTCTTTTTCCAAGAAAATCGTAGTTTATGTTCTCAAAAATACGCATTTATCTAATTTCTCCTTGATAACGGATTGGTTAACCTATACTTACATGTTGATTTTTATAAACCATGTATTCAAAAATTACACGGGTAATAACTAGAGCACCGAATAACGACGAAATAATACCGACCATCAGCGTAAGAGCAAAACCCTGAACCGGGCCACTTCCAAACTGATAAAGAATAACGCCGGTAAAGAACGTTACAAGATTCGAGTCAATAATCGCAGGCAACGCGTGCTGGAAACCGGCGGTAACGGAAGCCCGCATTGTCTTGCCCGAAGCAATTTCCTCTCTCATTCGTTCATATATAAGCACGTTTGCATCAACGGCCATACCCATCGTAAGAACTATGCCGGCAATACCTGGCAGGGTAAGCGTAGCACCAAAACCTGCAAGTACGCCAAGAACGAAAAGAATAGTCGTAACAAGAGCAACATCGGCAATAGCCCCGGCTTTGTGATAATAAACCCACATGAATATAGCCACTATTAAGAATCCGACAAGAGCAGAGTTGGTACCTGAGGAAATTGAGTCCTGTCCCAATGATGGTCCGACTGTTCTCTGTTCCATAATTTCAACCGGGGCAGGCAGAGCACCGGCTTTTAACACAATCTCCATGAGCTTTGCTTCTTCAAGGTCTTTCATACCTGTAATCTGCGACTGTCCGTTAGGTATCTTATTGATTACATTCGGAGCCGAGTAAATCTGACCATCAAGTACGATAGCAATTCTCTTATTTATATTAGCACCGGTAATGCGTGCCCATTCTCTCGCACCTTCAGAGTTCATAGTCATTGACACTTCAGCCTGTGAAGAGCTTGGGTCAATGTTTGCCTTTGCATCTGTAATGTAACCGCCGGTAAGTTCAGGGTTCTTGTTTACGCAATAAAGCAGAAACAATTTTGAGCCGTCCTGAGCTGTAAAAGGTTTTGCCGAATACAAGAACTCAACATTGTTAGGAATAACTTTCTGAACTTCAGGTCTGTTAATCATAAGACTAAGTTTTGCCTTATCGCTTTCCTTTACATAAGCTTCAGCCGTCTGGCTCTGAGGATTTATCATTGCAAGAGAAAAGAACGGATGCTGTTTTGAAAATTCTTCTTTTGACAGTTGCTTTGTAGTATCCTTCTTAGCCTCAGCCTTCGCAACTTCTGATGAATCCTTAAGAGTTGAATCTGCTATTCCGCTGCCTGCAAGCGCCTGATCTACTTTCTGCATTACATCGATAGTAAACTGAGGTTCTTTAAGAATCTTGAATTCAAGCAGAGCGCTCCCCTGAAGCAACTGCTTGGCTTCTTCTTCCTTAGCCACACCGGGAAGCTCAACAACGATTCTGCGCGACCCCTGTTTCTGGATAGAAGGTTCTGATACTCCGTACTTATCGATACGGGTTCTGATAATTTCCATCGCACGGGTAACGGCGTCTTCAGACTGCTTTGTTAATTTTGCGACAATTTCATCGTCAGTTTCTCTGATAGTGCCAAAGTAGCGGCTGAGTCTTATGCCTTTGGACTGAAGCTGCCTGGCAAGAACCGAAACAATATCTTTATCCGCCAGCTTTGATTCATTTTCCGCTACTTTCAAAGCCTGATTAAAAGTCTGGTCAGGTTCTTTTGCTAATTTCTCAAGCAACTTGGCCGTGTTAACTTCCATTACGATATACATACCGCCCTGTAAGTCGAGTCCTAATTTAATTCTCTTAGCTTTATTCCTGGCATACGACGGGTCGCTTTCGCGCACGCTGTCAAGTTTAGCTTCGATAATTGTTTGAATTTTGTCGTTGGAAAGCTGAGCCGATGTTTTCTTCAGGTTTGAAGAAACGTCTTCTCTTATCTTTTCCAATTTCTGCGAATTTTTATAATCCGCATAAGTAAAATGTAGTAAATACACGCTTAATGCTATTAAGCCTAGTATAACAATGAGTCTGAATCTAAATTCTTTCATAGCTCTGCTGGTTAATTACGGAAACAAAAATAATTATTTAATTTCATGACGCTAAATATAGGATGTTATATAAAAAAAAACAATTGAAATGCTCTTAAGAAATGGTTATTTAAGTCCTATGGCTTCATAACCTGATTACTTATAGTTAGTAAAACGGCGGATCAGCACAAATTAAGATCGAAAACCCGGCGCAATTCAAAAATCGATATACCATAAGCCACCGCAACGTTTAATGATTGTTTAATGCCAGACTGTGGAATCTCTATTGAAAAATCACAAAGGTCTATAAGATTCTGGGAAACCCCCGTTATCTCGTTGCCTACAATAAGACATACAGGGAAGGCTTCTGATGTTAAATTGTAATAAGCCACACTTTTATTCGTAAGTTCCAGCGCGCAGATTTTCACTCCCTTTTTCTTCAAATCCAGCACGGTATCGCGTGCGTCCCGGCAATATTCCCACGCTACGCTTTCAGTAGAGCCAAGAGCTGTCTTTAATATCTCTTTTTTAGGAGGATACGGAGTATAGCCACAAAGATAAAGTCTCTCTATCATTGCACCATCGGAGGTGCGGAAAATGGAACCAACATTATACATGCTTCTGATGCTGTCTAAAAGAACATATACCGGAAGTTTCCTGACTGTGTCAAGAGTTTCAAGCGTACTGCGGTTCGCAGATATTTCATCATGAGTAAGTTTTTTCATCTACTTGTTTGTTTTGTCCGGCTGAACAATTAAATCCTAAGACTTTATCGCAAGCTGACCGCAGGCCGCAGCAATGTCATCGCCGAACGTCTGGCGAATCATAACCGTAATGTTATTATTCCTGAGCCTTTCGACAAAATCCATAATCTTATTGTTGGAAGTCGGTTCAAGCTCAGACGAAATTCCATCGGGAACCATGCGGGCTATACTGTTAAACGGTATAATATTCAGCTTGGACGGAATCTCTTTGCATAACTTCGTCAAAGCGCGAATATCTTCGTGCCTGTCATTTATATCTTTAAGCATCGTGTACTCAAAGGTTATACGTTTGCCCGTCTTATCGGCATAGTACTGAAGAGCATCAATGTTTTCTTTAAGCGGGTATCTCTTGTTAATCGGCATAATCTTACTTCTTATATCTTCAAAGCATGAATGAAGTGAGAACGCAAGCTTTACCCTGAGCGGACTGTTGGCAAGTTCAATTATTTGGGGCGCTATCCCCGCAGTAGAGACAGTCGTGCGATTCCGGCTGACACCTTTAGTAAGTTCATGAGTAAATATTTCGAGCGAGGCTAACATATTTTTATAGTTTAAGAGCGGTTCGCCCATTCCCATGTAAACAATATTGGTAATTCTCTCCTTGCCATAATCTCTTGCGGCATATAAATACTGTTCTACGATTTCGCCAACTGTAAGGTTACGCATAAAACCCATAAGTCCCGTTGCGCAAAACTTACAGTCAAGCGGGCAACCGACCTGCGTTGATATGCAAAGTGTACCCCTGCCCGCTTCCGGGATAATCACAGACTCAATTTTTTTATTGTCAGATGTGTTAAACAGGAATTTCTTCGTGCCGGTTGAGACGGAGTTCTGTACCCCGATTAATTCCAGCGTCTGAAGTGAGCATGATTCCGAAAGTTTCTCTCTTAACTGCCTGGGGAGATTCTGCATCTTTGAGAAATCCATAACCAGATGATTATAAATCCAGTTGAATATCTGTTCTCCGCGAAACTTCGGTTCGCCAACAGCCACTAAATAGTTTTTCAACTCATCAAGTGTTAAACCATTAAGCTGATGCCTTATATCTTTATTATTATTTTCCATGTGTGTAAATATACTAAGGTTATGCCTGAGATTGTCTAAATAATTCAGCATAATTCAGACCGGGCGCGGATATGATTTATAAAAACAGCTTTTTCAGACGATATCTTTCAACGAACTAATGTTAATTTCCCTGACTTCCCCCTGCCTGAGTCCCTCAAGCTTCAGCCTGCCGATTCTTACACGGATTAATCTGAGCGTCGGGAAGCCAACTGACGCAGTCATTTTCCTTATCTGCCTGTTCTTTCCCTCAATGAGAGATATACTTAACCAGCTGTCCGGCACAGTTTTCCTTATTCTTATTGGCGGAATCCTCTCTTCAATCCCGGACGGACTATCAATCAGCCTCACTTTTGCCGGCAACGTCATCCTTCCCTCAATCAGAACACCCTTCTCAAGTTTGTCCGGCACTCTCCCGTCAGGAATTCCTTCAACCTGTACAAAGTATTCCCTTTCATGTTCATTTTTTGGATTCAGCAGGTAATAATTAATCCGCCTGTCATTAGTGAGCAGAACCAGCCCTTCGCTGTCCATATCCAGACGACCAACGGCATAGACATCTTTCTCAAACGGATACAGTTCAGAGAGCACGGCCCTTCCGGCTTCGTCTGTGAACTGTGCCAGCATTCCGTAGGGCTTATGCGCAAGATAATATTTTAATTTCGGCATCATTAACTCAATATTAAACCAAATTTATTCCGTATCTGATTCTTATGATTTATGTAATAACACAGGCAATATGAAATGAATCATGGTCCTGGCATTTCTGTATAACATAAATTAATCACTAAATTGCACGAAGTCCGGTTAAATATGGCTTATGTCATTACGGTCAGAACGTTTGCCGTAAAATAATTAGATATTGCATGAATATAAAATACAGTCTGCATTCCCGGAATACATCTTCTTTTTTGCAAAAGAGCATTCGTGCGGCATAAAATGACATTAGATCAGCACACAAACCCTCTTTTGGATTATAAAATAGTCTTTACAGGTTTTGCACGAGCCATTGTATGTTTTACACTCGGCATTATGGGTTTTACACAAGCCTCTGTGTGTTTTACACTCGGCGTTATGGGTTTTACACAAGCCTCTGTGTGTTTTACACTCGGCGTTATGGGTTTTGCACAAGCCTCTGT
>JBAXDX010000060.1:0-17694 GCA_037140715.1 Ignavibacteria bacterium | reverse complement strand
ATATCAATTTATGCCGAAAAATGGTTATACTTCAATGTTCAATAAAATGTTGCGTAACAAAAATATTGACATTATTCTGAATACAGATTATAAATCAATTTTAACTGATGTAAAATTTGATAAAATGATTTATACCGGACCTGTTGACTCATTCTTTGATTATGAATCTGGCAGACTGCCATACATATCCCTAAGATTTGATTATGAACATTATGAAATGGAAACATATCAAAAAGCGGCTCAGATAAATTATGTTGACAGCGATGTTAATTTTACAAGAATAGTTGAGTATAAAAAACTGACAGGACAAGTTGCAGGGACAACAACTATTTCAAGAGAGTATTCGATAACTGAAGGAGAGCCATATTACCCAATTCCAACTGAAAGCAACCATGCTTTATTTCTGAAATACCAGAGAAAAGTCGAACGGTTAAAAAATATTAAATTTTGCGGAAGGTTAGCTGAATACCAATATTATAATATGGATCAGGTAGTAGCAAAAGTTTTATCTGATTCGCTTCTTTAGTAAATGAAAGCAGAAAAAATAGCGGCAGTCGTTGTTACGTTTAATCGAATTCGATTACTAAAAAAATGTATTGATGCTCTGCGTAAACAAATCCAAAAAGTCGATGTGATTATAATTGTAGATAATTCTTCAAGCGACGGGACTGAGACCTGGCTGAATACACAAACAGATATCGTTGTTATTCGTCAGGCAAATTCAGGCAGTGCCGGCGGGCAGTCTTCAGGTATTCAAAAAGCACTTGATTTGGGAGCCGACCGGATATGGTGTATGGATGATGATTGTTATGCCACGGATAATGCATTATCTGAACTGATGGGACATGCTGATAAATTAGTTGTGTTAAATTCAGTCGTTCTCTCAAACCGGAGTCCGAATAAATTATCCTTTGGATTATATGACTTTTCTACCGGGGAGAGCTTTAATGAATACAGTAGTTTAAATGTAGAAGTAATTGAATCCGCTAATTTTTTTAATGGCACATTATTCCCGAAAGGAATTATTGAAACAGTTGGTCTGCCAAATAAGCTGTTATTCATAAGAGGAGACGAATTTGAATATTACGCAAGAATCAGGCACTTTGGAATACAAATAATTACAGTAGTAAAATCAATAGTTTATCATCCGGAAGAAGAAGTTATTAATATTGGAGCTAAACATTTTCACTATAGATATGTCTGCATGTCTCCTTTTAAGAGATATTATTCGATACGAAACCTCTTATATATTTATTATAATTATAATATTATCAGTTTCAGGTTCCTGATAAAAAACATTGCAGGCGATTTATTCTTCTCTTGTTTTTATAACAAAAATAAATTAATTACTCTTTATTATATACTTAAAGGAATCGTTAACGGGATTCTTTTAATAATCAATAACCCGGCCGGCTCTTCATGCGAAAAGAATACTTATACCCAATAGCAGTTATTTTAATAAACGTTATTATTTACTTATTTGTAATAGCTCTATATCCAGGATTTATCTTTGATGATTTTATTATCTTTGGCAGAATAGCACAAAGTCCGTACAACTTTTTCAGTTATAACCCGCATGAAATATTTTTCCTTTTTTTGCGGCCTGTATCATATCTGTCGTTTAATTTGGATTATCTGATATGGGGTAACAACGCTTTTGCAATGAAAGTTGAAACTCTTATACTTCATTGCATATACATATTGGTTTTCTTTAAGCTACTTATAGAATTGTGCGGTTTTTTCAGGCTGAAAGCAAATTATCTATTAATTTCAATAATATGTTTATTGCTGTCTCTGTCGCAGGATAGTTTAATCTGGGTTTACTGGATCAGCAACCGTACTGAATTGCTGGGAACTCTGTTTTATGCGCTGGGGGTATATGCTGTTGTAAAGTTTGTGAATACCAATGAAAATAAATACCTTCCAATGTATCTGGTCTTTTATTTTCTTTCAGTCTTATCAAAGCAGCAGGGGTTGCATTTACCATTATTGATATTGTTTTTGTCTTATTCCTTATCAGTTAAGGAAGTTCAAAAGAAAAGACTTGCAGGCTATAGTCTGGCTGGTATTTTAATTCTTATAATTTATTCAGTTATTAATTACGTGATATTTGGTTCAACCCTCGATGTAAGCGCACAAATCTGGAAAAAACCATTTGCAGTTATCGGGAGTATTCTCTTCGCATTTATCCCTGATGTATCAAGAGATATCTACAACTATTTCCTGATTAATAAAGTTGCCGCGTTTATACTGATGGCGGCAGTTATGGCAGTTATATTCTATTTCTTAGTTAAAAAATATCTCCGGGGAAAGTCTGTAATAAATACGATTGTATTTATCGCGATTATATTTTATCCGAGAATGTTTGCAGGTGGTAGCCCCAGGCTTAATGGTATAATATTATTCTGGGGATTAATAGCATGTTTTCTGATAATTAATATGAGTAAATATAAAGAAAAGTTAGTATATGTTACTTTGTCAGTTGCTGTAATGTTTTATTCGTATAGTTTTATTAAAACCGCGCATAAAGATCAGGAAATGCTTGTGTGCTATGATAAGGAGATGAAAGAACTAATTACTCAGATAATTCCCGGCAGGAAAAATCTGGTAGTGGCTTCCGAACATATAGTCATATTAAATTATAAAATGTTCTACTATAAAAATCAAAGATTTGGTTATGACAGTTCATTTTATATCAGTCCTTTCTTTTATGACAGGTCCATGCAGTATGAGGTTAATACCTTTAGAAACGCTGTCGTATCATGTAGCAACCGGAATAATTTTATTTCTCTTAAATCGGAAATGCCGTTTATTACTGTATCAGTAAATGAATTGGGATATGATATGCCACTGTTAAAGAAAGATGATTTCAGAATATTGAACAAAGCAGGGAGCAAAACAGGACGGCAATACGATGAGATAATATTTGAAATCCCTGAGGTTTGTGTGAAGGAGAAATATAATCTTCTGTATAACAACGGGAAAGAGTGGAAAAACATTAAATTATGAAATTATGATTAGCGTAATACTGCCGGTGTATAATTCGTCTGAATATATATCACAATCTGTAAAATCGATTTTAGATCAGACATTTAATGATTTTGAAATTATTATTATCAACGATGGCTCAACAGATAATTCCGAAGAAAAAATATTGGCGATAAAGGATCCCAGAATTACTTATCATAAATTAGCTCATCAGGGATTAAGTAAAGTTCTAAACTATGGTATTTCTATTGCTAAATATGATATTATAGCCAGAATGGATGCCGATGATATCGCACTACCGGACAGATTTGAAAAACAATTAAATGTAATGAGAAATAATCCTGAGCTGGATATTATTTCCTGCTGGTATGCAATGTTTACCGAAAAAGGTATCAGGTATATAGTGAAAACCCCTGAAAAATCTTCCCGTATTGAAAAGGATTTATTATTATATAGTCAAATATCGCATCCCGGGATACTGGCAAAAAAAGATTTATTTTTTAAACATGGGATGTTTACCGGTGGCGCTTTTGGAGATTATGAATTATGGCTTTCTTTTAAAGGGAAAGTGATATTTTATAATTTGCAGGAAGTTTTGATGTTGCAAAGATTCAGGACTGATTCACTATCGAGGAATGACATCTGCCAAAGGTATAAGGAGCATTATGAAATACAGGCGCCATATTATTCAGATTTACAAAAATCATTTGGAATAATTAAAACAGACGAGCAAAACTATTATCGCGGATGGAGAGAATACTTATATGGAGAACGGAGCAGGGCAAGAAAGTACTGGAATCTTTCAGGGCTTAAGATTATTTATTTTCCAAAGGTAATTATTGCTTATATCATTAGCTTTCTGCCGCAACAACTTTTTATTAAAGTAAAAGAGAACCGGATAAGATTCAGGCTTGAGTATTATTTAGAGTTCTTCAAAGAAGAGAACTATGCTTGTCGAAAGTATTTTAAAATAAATAATGCTCAGAGAGAAGCATAAAGCCCGATAAGCTTTTCTATAGTTGTTTCGATTCTGAAATCATTAATTGCCGTCTGATAACCGTTTTTAGCGATTTTCAAATAAAGCTGATCATTTTGGAATAATGAAATAACAGCGTTAACAATATCTTCAGGATTATTATTTACAAGCAATCCATTAAACTGATTGATGATTATCTCCTTAAATACTGGAATATCTGTGGCAATAACCGGAACAGAAAACATCATTGCTTCAATAATTGTTAATCCAAATCCTTCAATATTATCTGATAACATAACAAGCAAATCTATTCCCGAATAAATATCTGCCTCTTGGTCTTTAGATGAATCAACTAAGATAAAGTCTTGCAGTCCGCTTTCAGCAATCGACAGGTTTATTTCATTATACAGAGTTCCTTCGCCCCGCAGTATCAGTCGAAATCTTTGATCTCTTCGGTAAATCAATTGAAATGCTTTTATTAATTCTATTATTCTTTTTTCTTTAGTAAATCTTCCAATATAGCCGATATTAAAAGTGTCCCTTTCTTTTGCCGGCAATCTGAATGGAAGCATAACAATCCCGTGTTTTATAATTTCCACCTGTACTCTTTTATACTTTAGAACATCATTTTTAGTACTATCACTTATAGCTATAAACTTATCCGCAATGAGGAATTTATTCACGAAATCATTAAAGAAACAATGATGGCTGTACACAATCTTAACAGAAGGGAAAAACAATATTATAAAATAAATAACCGGAAGAAATATTCTATGATGATAGTGAATAACAGTAATATTATATTTCTTTAAGATATTAATTATAAAAAATAAATTTTTTATAATGTCAGCAATTTTCCTGTTATTTGGTCGGGGCAGATGAAAGATGTTAATATTCTTACTTATTAAATTTGAATAATCATAATGCCCGCTGAATGAGCAAATTCCAATGAATTCGATAGCGGAAGACAAAATATTAGAATATTTTATAGTAGATTTCTCTACACCTCCAATGTTTAACGTTTTGATAAGCTGTAAGATGCGCATTTATAAAAAATCTGATAATGTAAGTGAATCCGGAGAAAACTATTTGGGAACATGAAGAATATATCAGGAATTAAATAAGGCTTTCATAACCATTTTTATATAAAATGGGCAATCATAAATAAGATATCTTTTATATAAACGTACCGGGTCGCAGGATAATCTCCAAAGCCATTCAAGTCCTATATCCTGGAGTAACTGCGGACTTCTTATTTTTAGTCCCGAATAAAAATCAAACACGCCGCCTATGCCAATATTTATTTTTGCTCCTATTTCATCTTTGTATTTTGAAATCCACATTTCCTGTCTTGGGCATCCCAGTGCAACCAGAAGAATATCCGGATTTGAGTCTTTTAATTTACAGACTATTTTCATATTTTCAACCAGGTCTTCTTCAAAAAACATTGGCGGTGAGATAGTATTGACTAAATTGACATTCGGGAAATTTATGGTAATCTTTTGTCTGATTATTTTCAAAGCTGTCTCTGAGGACCCGACCAAGGCAAGTTTAAATGGCTTTTGTTCTGATAATAATAAAATGATATCTAATAAATCGCTCCCTGTTATTCTTTTTATACTTCTATTATATATCAGTTTTATAAGTGAAGTAATTCCGGCTCCATCAGGAAAGATAATATCGGCATTCTTACATAAGTCATAAAATCCTGTGTTCTCCAGCGCGATTCTATAAAAATCAAGATTAAAAGTAACTATATGGACAGGTTTACTTTGGAGAAGCAACAACTCTTTAAGAATGAAATCCCGAATTTGCCGTGGATCGCTATACGAAATATTTATATTCGAGAGAGAGAAAATATCAAAATTATTGTTAGCTGCCAATTTGCCTGAAGTATATTTATTAATGATAAAAATACATTTATAAAATGAAAAAAAGAAATTATAATCTGCAAAAGACAATATTCACATTTGTGATTTATTTAATTCTTCCGCTTTCAAGCTCTTTTCCTCAAAAGAAAATTAATGAAATAATTAATAATCATAATTATCAAATCAATATTAAACTGGAACCGGCTGGTATTCAAAGCCAGAATGAAACCAGTAATGAATTAATGCCAAAGGAATTTGGGAATAAAAATTCTGAATTTGATGGATTATATAACTATTCAAAAGATTTATTTGTGGCGATTCCATATAATACAAACCCAAAGATTAATATTGAGTTAAAATCATTTGAAAAAATTCCGGATTTTCAGAACGCTGATTTAATTAAATTTAATTATCGGGAACAGGGAAATTTTATTGTTAGTAAGGGGTATCTGTGGATTGGTAATAATTATTGTTTACATTTGAAAATTAATCCGTATAAATATGATGGAACGAACGGCTTATTAATGCAGGCTACTGAAGTTAAAGTTGATTTGCTGTTTAATGAGCAGCTTCCCTCAATTCCTAAACTGGTAACTAACAGGAATGTTTCAGTATCAGATATTATTATAAATCAGGAGTTTGCTTCGCTGGTTGAAGAATCTCCCAAAATTAATATTCAAAGCGATGATTCATGGATAGATTATTCAAAGAACTATCTTAAAACAGGAACCGCACAGGACGGGATTTATAGAATTACTTATAACGACTTATCCGGTATGGGGATTTCTCCGGAGACTATTGACCCAAATTCATTTCAAATATGGAACAGAGGCACACAAATACCAATTTTTGTATCAGGTAATATTAACAGCCCTTTTACTCTGAATGATTATATTGAATTTGTGGGTCAGAGAAACATGGGCGGCAAACATAGGGAAGTCAGCGCTCCCGGTAATGCTTATAATGAATATCTGGGACGATACACCGACACAACTATTTATTGGCTGACATGGGGCGGGGCTGCAGGTAAACGGGTACGGATTTCAAATGGTAGCGAGATTCAGACTGTAAAGGATACTGTTGAATATTATAATGATATCATTCATGTGGAGAATAATAACTGGTTTGATTTCTCAATGGCTGATATTACAAAGCGCGAAAGCCCTTACTGGTATGATAATAAAACCTGGATTGAAGGAAACCTCGGGGTCGGGAATAGAGATATTTCCTTTAATCTGACAGATGTTTTTCCTGATAAGAATCTAAAACTTTTTGCAAAGCTTCAGGATTATGCTTCTGACCTTATGAATAAGTCGCATCTGCTCAGCATCAGTCTGAATGATATCGTACAGGTCTATGATTCCGGCTATGTTAATAAGTACCAGCAGAAAGTTCTCTCCGCGCAAATGAATTCAAATTTGTTGAAATCAGGCGGCAATTTTTTAAGAATCCATTCATATCCTACATCCGCTTCATTAAACCTTTGCGTGCTTGACTGGAGCGAAATTGAATATCCCAGATATATTAATCTTACAAACAGGTCTCTTTCCTTCCCGCTTTCCTACCTTGGGGCTAAAAACGAAAGGTGCATTAAAGTTGGCAATGCTGTTAAGGAAACATACTCAATTTGGAAAACCGGGGATATTTATACAAAATATATCACAATAAAAACCGGGGATATTTTTTTTATTAAAGATACTCTTGGCGGTAATGATAAATTCGCAATTGCGGACAGCCAGTCTGTATTAACGCCCAGACTCTATTATGTTAAGAAATTTAAAAATCTGCGAAGTCCAAATAATGAAGCAGATTATATTGCAATAACCAATAAGGCATTTTCAGATAAAGTAAATGAATACTGTGATTTTATAGCCCGAAATTATAAAGTAAAAACTGTGAATATCGATATTAATGATATCTATGATGAATTTGACTATGGTCAGTTCAATCCTGAATCTATTCGTGATTTTCTTAAAACAACGCAGGCTTCCTGGAAAGAACCGCAGCCTAAATATGTATTTCTAATCGGAGATGCAAATTTTGATTATTTCCGAAATGTAGAAAAACGTGCCAGCGCCCCAGCTTCTCCTAATTATGTCCCAAGTTTTGGCACTCCTGTCAGCGATAACTGGTTTGTTATCTGGGATTCTACCGGAGCGAATATTCCTCAGATGAATATCGGGAGACTGCCTGTCAGAACTAATGATGAATTAAATAGTTATTTGTTAAAACATAAAAAATATCTTTCAAAACCTTATGATGACTGGAACAAGAAGTATTTATTTTTCTCAGGCGGTAATTTTACGGATGCTTTACAAATAGCACAGTTTAAGAACGTCAATAACGAAATTATTAATTCGTATGTTAAGACCAGACCAATTGGCGGACTTGCGCATCATTTTTATAAAACTACAAATCCGGTCTCTAACTTTGGTCCCTATTCGCAGGAGGAGATTAAATCAATTATTGAACAGGGAGGTATTTTTGTTTCTTATATTGGACATAGCGGCACGCAGACCTGGGATAACAGCATTACAGACCCTTCACAGCTGAACAGCCTGACCGGCAATCCATTAATTACAGATTTTGGATGCTCAACCGCAAGATTTGCCGAGCCTGATATTACTTCATTCGCAGAATTGTTTGTGAATAACCAAAATGGTCAGGCGATTGCTTATATCGGCAATGCTTCTTTAGGATTTACTTCAACAGCTCAAAATTTCCCCGCTCTTTTCTATGGTACTATTCTTAAAGATTCTGTCTATAACATAAGCGAAGCACTAAAATTAGCTAAAGTTAAAATGCTGCAAAAGTATGGTTCATCAGGAGTTTATTCGGTATTCTCATTAACGAATACATTAATCGGAGATCCCATAATAAGACTTCCAATTCCCACGCTTCCTAATCTTTCAACGAACAATAAAGATATTTCCATGGAAACAAAAACGGTAAATGATCAACTTGACAGCATAAAAGTTAAATTTAACTTCCGGAATTTGGGAAAGGTTACCAGTGATACCATTCAGATAATTGTTAAAGATGAATTCTCAAATCTCCCGCCTTTTGAAAGGCATATCAGCAGAATTATTCCGATGTTCGATGACAGCATTTCTATTTATATTCCGATAAAAAATAAGTCTGGTGAGCATAAGTTATCCTTCAGGCTGGATCCCAATGATAACATTAAGGAGTTAAATGAAACTGACAACTATTCGGAAATAAAATATGTGGTTTCAAATTCCGCGCTTAGAGCTTTGTCAGACTATGAAACGGAAAGTCAGTTGAAACAGATTATATTTCTTAATCCTGTTATAAATAGCAATAAATCAGACCAGCTTGATATTCAGACTGATAAGAACAAGGAGTTCAATAGTCCGGGCAGTTTTTCTGTAAAGCAGGATTCATTTTATACAAAAATAAAACTTGATTCGCTTCAGAATGGAGAAAGATTCTGGCTTAGAGCTAAATTGTCAGGAAGCGATTCTTACAATAATGCGTTGTCATTTATTGCCGGCAGCCCGCAGAAATATAATATTTCTGACAGCTTAAGTTTTGCTTCTCTTGATTTAAACGGACTAAAATATTCTTCTGGTAAAGTTTACCTGGACACAGTAAGAATCAATTTCAGAGTTATATCTGCCGGATTTAATGATGGTAATACAGCTGTAATTGAAAAGAATGCTCAGAATTTTATTCCCGAAAATACAGTTAACGGACACCATGTCTGCCTGTTCGACAGTAAAACGTATGACTTTAAAGGATACTACCGGTTTAATATATCTAACGGCGGGCAGCAGGTTACTACTGATTATATTAAATTTCTTGATACGCTTTCATCTGACTATCTTGTCCTTATCGCCGTTTCTGATGAAGGTGTTGTCAGTTCAACAGAGCTAAAATCTAAACTTAAAGGCTATGGAAGCAGGTATATTGACAGTCTTCAGTTTAGAAGTTCATGGGCGATGATAGGTTATAAAGGTGCCACCATTGGCAGCGTGCCTGAATCATTTAATAAAGCCTTTGGCGGCAGAGTTGAAATCAGTCAGCCGTTTGTCAAAAATATTTTAACCGGTGGCTTCTATTCAAATGTAATCGGAAAGGCAGCTAAATGGAAATCGCTGTCCATTCAAAAATCAACTCCGCTAAACTCTTCGGTTACGCTTAAAGTATTCGGAATCAAATCCAATGGAGGAACGGATTCTTTGGCTCAAATGGGAAATGATAAAAGTTCCCTTGATCTAAATGGGTTAAATGCTGTAATTTATTCTCAGCTAAAAGTGCAGACAAATTTAACAGCCGCATCGGACGGCTCTTCGCCTGTTCTTAATTCATTAGGCGTTGATTATCTGGGTTTGCCGGAACTTGGCGTGAGTTACCGGACTGTTAATGTTTCGAAAGATACGATTCGGCCCGGAGAAAATATCCAGTTGAATTTTAATGTGTATAACGCAGGCGAATCTCCCGCCGACAGCTTTAACGTGAAAGTCGAAGTAATAAAGCCTGATAACTCGCGGGAATTAATCTGCCAGGCTTTAATTGATTCAATTTTTCCGGAATCTAAAAGGCAGTTTCAGTTATCATATAATACCGCTGACATCAACGGACAGGGAAGCTTCTACATCAGTATCGACCCTGAAAATAAGATTAGCGAGCTGTATAAAGATAATAATTTTTACTCCGCACCATTTTTTGTTTTGCCTGACACAACACACCCCGTGCTTAAAATTACTTTCGATGGCAACGATATTATGGATGGTGAATATGTGTCGCCAAATCCTAAAATTAAAGTTGAACTGTCTGATAATTCATTCCTGCCGGTTACGGATACAACATCAGTCAGAATGACACTTAATGATAAACCGCTTTATTATTCAACAACGGAAGATATGAAAATTAATTATAGTGCATCCAATCCTAAAGTTGTTGTGGACTATACTCCGACCCTGTCCAACAGCCAATATACTCTCAAAGTTTTTGGAAAGAATACAGCAGGGAATATTACTGATTCTGCCGGTGTAACAAAGACATTCGAAGTAATTAATGAGCTTAAACTGCTGGACTTATATAACTATCCCAATCCGTTTAAGAATGATACCTATTTTACTTTTAAGCTTACCCGGATTCCTGATGAACTAAAAATAAAAATTTATACCGTTGCCGGCAGAATGATCCGCGATATTCTCGTTCCTGATAATGAACTAAAGTATGATTTCAACAAAATACATTGGAATGGCCGCGATGAGGACGGCGACCTGCTGGCAAACGGCACTTATATCTATAAAGTAATATCAAAGAAAGCCGGCAAAACTGAAAGCTTTATTCAAAAATTATCGATAATTCGTTGAACCTTCCTTAAATAGACGATTCTGTACAAGGTTTAACAGCCGGTTATGTTAATGGCAGAGAACCGGACAGCAGAAGAACCGGTAAATTTCAACCGCGAAGCTGTTTAAATTTACTGCATACAAATTAAATTTCATCCCACAGCTATAATTTTTGAGTAATTTGACAGGCGTAGCGGCCGCACAGCTTTAAATTCTGACCGCATACATATAAAATTTGACTGCATTGATTCTAAAATTCATTGCATTGAAAGACGCGGCCGCCGCATAGATATAATTTTCCGCCGTTTGGATATAATTTTTCTTCGTTTTGCTTCCGGCCGGGTTCGTTTTGCCTGAATCCGCATCCGTTTTGCTTCCGGCCGGGAATGTTTCTCATAAAATTTCATCTGCAATGAGTATATTCAGCTTTGTTTTGATATAAAATTAAGTTGCGGCGACAGTAAACGGAAATGCTGCGCTATAAAATAAAACCGTTTTTCTTATAAATTTATTTGTTATGCTGTAAATTGAAAATGTTTCATGCCTGTTTAAAAATGTTCTGGTTCCGGCAAAGAATGATGTGCCGGAAGACGAATCCGTTTTAGTAAAAGCAGACTCTGTTTTTACAAAAGCAGCATTCGTTTTTGCAAAAGTAAACTCCGTTTTTCAATATGCGGCGACTGCGGTAAAAGAAATTCTCTTCGTTTTTCAGGAAATCAGACTCGTTTTAGTAAAAGTAAACTCTGTTTTTGCAAAAGTAACACTCGTTTTAGTAGAAATTCAGGACGTTTAGAGGTGAATTCGGATGACTGAAGGCATTAATAAATATTTTGATACAATTTACAACTGATTTGCTATGTGCGTACAACAAATTTCCTTTTGGATGAAAAAAAAAGATACTGTTTCTTACTTTTTTCGAAACTACCGGACAATCATATACATCTGTGTAAGGTAAATATCTATAGTCTGTCTGACATGCGACTAAAGAATATATGACCGGCTGATGAAGAGAATAGCTTATAAAGGAATATTTCTTAGAAAAGTCCTGCGATAAGTTTATAACTGTCTCCCTGCCGGCAGCCATTCACCACAACAGCATTGCGGGAATCACACCGGAACAGGTATTTTGTTCTGAAAAACTGCGACAGGTAAAAAATGATTACATGTTTAGTTTTGTTCCAGTCTGTCATCAGACTGAGCGTTCTGCCACACTTTAATTTTAGTACATTTAAGCCTGATATTTCTAACAAGTTATTACACTTATTTATTTTGCATAATAACAAGATATTATATAATTTAGCACTAACTAAAAATATAATGAGTTAATAAAAATGGTTTTATCAATTAAAAGGCAAACCATGGTTCTCACTTCTCATTTTCAAATTTAAAATTTTTTTTATGGATGTTTTGCTTTATGAGGACTCAAAGACTGGCATCTTGACTTAAATTGAAGAACATATCATTGGGTTTAGAATAATATGGAAATAACAGAACAAACCGGCATACTTATTATTGACGACAGTCCGGGAAAAATTACAATGCTCAAAACTATCCTGAGCGGGATGAGCCTTGATATTGTCAGCGTAAATTCCGGTACCGACGGATTGCGGAAATTGCTCCGTCAGGATTTTGCGTGTATTATACTTGATGTTAAAATGCCGGTAATGGATGGACTGGAAACTGCAGAATTAATAAGGCAGCGGCCAAAGTCTTCCGGCACGCCTATACTTTTCATCTCCGACATTAATATTACGAAAATGGATATTTTGAAAGGCTATGCTACCGGTGCTATTGATTATATTATTCCCCCCTATATTCCTGAAATTATCAGATCTAAAGTAGGCACTTTTGTGGAATTGTTTGAAAAAAAAATATACTTAAAAAAGCAGTCCGAAGAGCTTGATAGTGCCAACCACAAACTATCCGAATCTGCTGTTCAGCTGATGCAGTTAAACGCGGAAATTAACAGGGCAAATGAGGAATTAAAAAGTCTTAACGCGGGAAAAGATAAATTCTTCTCTATCCTCGCTCATGATTTGAAAGGTCCGTTCCAGGGGTTCCTGGGATTAACGGAAATGATGGCTGAGGACATTACCAGTATTCCTCAGGATGAATTATCCGAGATGGCCCACGAGATGCATATTACTGCAAAAAATCTCTTTGCGCTGTTAAATAATTTACTGGAATGGGCGCGTATGCAGCAGGGCGCGATAAGCTTTGAGCCGGTAGAAACAGATTTATCTGAAACAGTTTCCCGGAATATTGATTTAATAAGTCCACGCGGGAAGCAGAAAGGCATTGAGATAATTCATGAAGCTGACCATAATCAGACTGTTCATGCAGATAAGGCTATGCTTAATGCTGTTTTGCGTAATCTTTTATCAAATGCAGTAAAGTTTACAAAGCAGGGCGGAAAAGTAAGTGTAAGTTATAAAGAAGCAATAAATAATATGGTGGAAATATCTGTAGCTGACAGCGGTATCGGGATGCCGGAAGCATTATCCGGAAAATTATTTAATGTGGCGGAAAAAGTAGGACGCAGAGGTACGGACGGTGAATCAAGCACAGGCTTAGGGCTGTTGCTCTGTAAAGAATTTGTCGAAAAGCACGGTGGCAGTATCCGGGTTAAAAGCGAAGAGGAAGACCTGTCTGCCGGCAAACACGGAGGAAGCACGATTACTTTTAGTCTGCCGGCTGGAAGTAAGGAGATAATGCTGTCAGATTAATATACATTGTTCATATCATATAAAATTTATCAGAACTATGTTCTGTATATGGCAGCACAAATCAAATCAGCATGAAATGAATCATGGTTATGACATTTCTGCATAACGTGAGTTATATAACTATTAAATTTATTTCACAAAAAGGAGTTAGATTCAGATGGCAAAACAAGAAACCAGCGCTGAGCTGGACCACAAACAATTGCTGGAAACGCTTCTGGCGTTTCAATCGGGTGATTTTACCGTGCGAATGCCTAGAGACCTTACAGGGCTTGATGGAAAAATTGCCGATACGTTGAACAACGTTATCGAGACCAATCAAAAAATAACGACAGCTATTCAAAAAATCAGTAAAAGTGTTGGCAGAGAAGGAAAAATTTCCCAGCGGTTTTCAACTGACGGCTGGAGCGGTTCCTGGAGCGGAAGCATTGAATCTTTGAATTCGCTTATTGATGATTTAGTATTTCCTACCGTTGAAGTAACCCGCGTAATTACCTCCGTTGCTAAAGGTGATCTTACGCAGGCGGTGGCATTCGAAACAAATGGTAAAAAATTAGAAGGGGAGTTCCTTAAATCTGCAAAAACTGTCAATTCAATGGTAGAACAGTTAAACTCGTTTACTCAGGAAGTAACAAGAGTTTCGCGCGAAGTTGGCGTTGAAGGAAAATTGGGCGGGCAGGCGCAGGCTAAAGGATTATTTGGAAGCTGGAAAGAATTAACGGACAGCGTTAACTCGATGGCTTCTAATCTTACAGCTCAGGTGCGGAACATTGCGGAAGTAACGATTGCAGTTGCAGGCGGTGATCTGTCACGTAAAATTACGGTCGATGTGCGCGGAGAGTTTTTGCAGTTGAAAGATACTATCAATACAATGGTTGAGCAACTGCGGTCATTTGCCTCAGAAGTTACGCGTGTTGCCAAAGAAGTTGGTACCGAAGGCAAGCTTGGCGGACAGGCGATTGTGCCCGGCGTTGGCGGCGTTTGGAAAGAACTGACCGATAATGTAAACTCAATGGGAAGCAATCTTACTTCTCAGGTAAGAAATATTGCCGCGGTTACAACCGCCGTTGCTAAAGGAGATTTAACAAGAAAGATTACTGTGGATGTTTTTGGCGAAATGCTGGAACTAAAACTTACAATTAATACAATGGTGGATCAGCTTAATTCATTCGCTTCTGAAGTAACCCGCGTTGCCCGCGAAGTAGGAACCGAAGGAATACTTGGCGGACAGGGATCTGTGCCAGGCGTTGCCGGTACCTGGAAAGACTTAACGGACAGCGTTAACTTTATGGCGGGCAATTTAACTTCGCAGGTGCGTAATATTGCCGAGGTTACAACCGCTGTTGCAAACGGGGATTTATCCAAAAAAATTACGGTGGATGCAAAGGGCGAAATTCTCGAATTAAAGAGTACGATGAATATAATGGTTGATCAGCTTAATGCTTTTTCAAGCGAAGTTACACGCGTTGCCAAAGAAGTCGGCACCAAAGGCAAGCTTGGCGGGCAGGCAGTAGTTAAGGGCATTTCCGGCACCTGGAAAAACCTGACCGATAATGTAAACTTTATGGCGGCAAACCTTACTAACCAGGTTCGAAATATCGCACAGGTAACCACCGCTGTTGCAAACGGAGACTTAGCAAAGAAAATTACCGTTGATGCACAGGGCGAAATCCTTGAATTGAAGAGTACTGTTAATGCTATGGTTGATCGTCTGAATTCATTTGCGAACGAAGTAACGCGTATAGCACGCGAAGTAGGTGCCGATGGTTTACTTGGAGGGCAGGCCGATGTTAAAGATGTTTCCGGCACCTGGAAAGATTTAACTGACAGCGTGAATATGCTTGCCGGCAATCTTACTTCCCAAGTACGTAATATTGCTCTTGTGACCACCGCTGTAGCAAACGGAGATCTAACGAAGAAGATTACCGTTGACGCTCAGGGCGAAATCCTTGAGTTAAAAGATACAATAAATATAATGGTGGATCAGCTGAATGCTTTTGCCTCTGAAGTAACCCGTGTTGCCCGCGAGGTAGGAACAGACGGCAAACTTGGCGGGCAGGCGGTCGTTAAGGGTGTTTCCGGCACCTGGAAAGATTTAACGGATAACGTGAACTCGATGGCTTCTAACCTTACTGCCCAGGTTCGTAACATCGCTCAGGTTACTACGGCGGTTGCCAGCGGCGACTTAAATAAAAAGATAACGGTTGACGCGATGGGCGAAATCCTTGAGCTGAAGAATACTATTAATATTATGGTTGATCAGCTTGGTTCATTCGCTTCGGAAGTAACCCGTGTTGCCCGCGAAGTGGGAACTGATGGCAAACTTGGCGGGCAGGCAGAAGTAAAAGGAGTTTCCGGCACCTGGAAAGATTTAACAGACAGCGTGAATATGCTTGCCGGTAATCTTACTTCCCAGGTTCGTAATATTGCTCTTGTAACCACCGCCGTAGCAAACGGAGATTTAACAAGAACAATTACCGTTGATGCAATGGGCGAGATCCTTGAGCTGAAGAATACCATTAATATAATGGTTGATCAGCTTGGTTCATTCGCTTCGGAAGTAACCCGCGTTGCCCGCGAGGTGGGAACAGACGGCAAACTTGCAGGACAGGCTGAAGTAAAAGGAGTTTCCGGTACCTGGAAAGATTTGACGGATAATGTAAACTCAATGGCAGCGAACCTTACCAATCAGGTGCGTAACATTGCGGAAGTAACCACTGCGGTCGCCAAAGGAGACCTGACAAGAAAAATTACTGTGGATGCAAGAGGCGAAATCCTCGAATTGAAGAACACTATCAATGTGATGGTCGATCAGCTGAGTTCATTTGCTTCGGAAGTAACCCGTGTTGCCCGTGAGGTGGGAACAGACGGTAAGCTTGGCGGGCAGGCGGAAGTCAGAGACGTTTCCGGCACCTGGAAAGATTTAACTGACAGCGTGAATATGCTTGCCGGCAATCTTACTTCCCAGGTGCGTAATATTGCTCTTGTAACTACTGCGGTTGCCAACGGAAATCTGTCTAAAAAAATTACCGTTGACGCTCAGGGGGAAATTCTTGAACTTAAGGACACGATTAATATAATGGTGGATCAGCTGAGTTCATTCGCTTCGGAAGTAACCCGCGTTGCACGCGAGGTAGGAACAGACGGCAAGCTTGGCGGGCAGGCGGAAGTTAAAGACGTCTCCGGCACCTGGAAAGATTTGACGGATAATGTAAACTTTATGGCGGCTAATCTTACGAATCAGGTTCGGAACATCGCTCAGGTTACTACGGCAGTTGCAAACGGCGACCTGAAAAGAAAAATTACCGTTGATGCAAAAGGCGAAATTCTTGAATTGAAAGATACAGTAAATAAAATGGTCGATCAGCTTAGTTCATTCTCTTCGGAAGTAACCCGTGTTGCCCGCGAGGTGGGAACAGACGGCAAGCTTGGCGGACAGGCAGAGGTTAAGGGAGTTTCCGGTACCTGGAAAGATTTGACGGACAGCGTAAATATGCTTGCCGGTAATCTTACTTCCCAGGTGCGTAATATCGTCCAGGTAACCACCGCTGTGGCGAACGGCGACCTGAACAAGAAAATAACAGTCGATGCAAAGGGAGAAATATTTGAACTTAAGAACACCATTAATATAATGGTTGATCAGCTTGGTTCATTCGCTTCTGAAGTAACACGCGTTGCCCGCGAAGTAGGAACAGAAGGCAAATTAGGCGGACAGGCGGAAGTAAGAGGCGTTACGGGTACCTGGAAAGATCTGACGGATAATGTAAACTTTATGGCTACCAATCTTACGGATCAGGTACGTAATATCGCTC